>CALMDI010000439.1 GCA_937864975.1 uncultured Chloroflexota bacterium
AAATGCGCCAAGGTCGTCGGCGAGGTCATGGGCGGCTATCACCCGCACGGCGACGCCTCGATCTATGACGCCCTGGTCCGCCTCGCCCAGGACTTCTCGCAGCGCTATCCGCTGGTCGACGGACAGGGCAATTTCGGCAATATCGACGGCGATAACGCCGCGGCCATGCGCTACACCGAGTGCAAGCTGACCGCGGCCGCCGTCCTGCTGATGGAGGGCATCGACCAGGACTCGGTCGATTTCAAAGCCACCTACGACGATCAGGACGAGGAGCCGATCGTCCTGCCCGCCGGCTTCCCCAACCTGCTGGCCAATGGCTCGTCCGGCATCGCCGTCGGCATGGCCACCTCGATCCCGCCGCACAATGTCGGCGAACTGATCGACGCCTGCCACCTGCTGCTGGAACGCCCCGACGCGCCGCGCCAATGGTGGGCGTTTCGCGGCGTGCCCGATGCCAAACGGCTTCAGAGCGCGCTCGGCATGTTGGCGCGCCGCGCCCAGCCGGGGCAGGGCGAAGCACTTGTCCACGCACTGTACGACCGGCTCCCGTTTGTCGTCACGGTCGCGCGCATCCGCGACCGCCTTCAATTGTTCAGTGTGGGAGAATGGCAGGCGAATCCGACGTCGGAGTATCCCGATTACGTTCTGCTAATGCAGTATCAGGACGGCGCGGCTCGACCCACCGGGAGATTGCCGTCACGCGCCGTGGTACTGGGCTAATCGAGAACGCGGGTTTTTAACGTGGCGCGGACAAGGTTCAGCAGTTCCGGCATCGAGAAGGGTTTCGCCAGGTAGTGGGTCGCGCCCATCTCGACCGCTTCCGCCGTCGTTTCGCGATCCACTTTTGCCGACATCATAATAATCGGAATCGCGCTTGTCTGCGGGTCGTCACGAATGCCCCGCAGTACGGCGTAGCCGTCCATCTCTGGCATCATAATGTCACAGAGGATGAGATCGGGCAGGGTCTGCTGCGCCCGCTCAAGCCCAACCCGCCCATTCTGCGCGCCTATGGCAACATAACCCTCGAACCTCAGGATATCGAGCGTGTTCGTCAGAATGGTCGGCTCGTCTTCGACAATCAGGATCGTGGCGGGCATCGGTGAACCTGTTCGACACTCAGTCGGGGAACGGTGATACTGAAAACGTCGCCTTATGAACCATTGTCAAAGAATAAACTGTTCAACTTATAATAGCATGATCTTAATGGTAGTTTCGTAAAGTTCTGAGAGGAATTACAGATCATTCCGCAGGACTTTTGTCTCGGTAAGGGAATCAAGGCATACCTGTTGAGAGATACCCTCAGGTTGTTGCTCGACGAAAGCCAACCATGCGCTTCAGGCTTTCCGTGAAGGGTGCATGGGCGATCCCGAACTCCGTGACGATGCCGGACAGATAACGATGGGGCGTAACGTCGAATGCCGGGTTGCGCGCGTGGAAGTGCGGCGGCACGATGGGATTGCCAAAGGGCGCAAGCACTTCGGCGGGGTCGCGCTCCTCGATGGGAATTTCTGCCCCGCTGTTCAGGGCAAGGTCAAGGGTGGAGGTAGGAGCGACCGTATAGAATGGAATCTGATTTTCTTTTGCCAGCACCGCGACCGCATACGTACCGATCTTGTTGGCAAAGTCGCCATTCGCCGCGATCCGATCCGCGCCGACCAGCACGAGCTTGATTTCGCCTCGCTGCATATAATAACCCGCGGCGGTATCGGGGATGATGTCGTAAGCGACACCGAGCTGCTCCAGCTCCCAGGCGCTCAGGCGCGCGCCCTGAAGGCGTGGGCGCGTTTCGTCCAGCAGCACGTGAAACCGTTTGCCCTGCTCGTGAGCCGCGCGGATCACGCCAAGCGCCGTCCCATAATCGACCGTCGCCAGCGCGCCCGTATTGCAGTGGTGTAGAATCGTGTCGCCGTCGTGGACGAGCGCCGCTCCATGCGCGCCCATGCGCCGGTTGATTTCGACATCCTGATCGGCAATCCGCTGCGCCTCTTCCAGCAGAAGCGCGCGCAGGTCGTCGGGATTACGAATTTCGCCGCTCGTCGCCAGCGCTATCATTCGTTCCACTGCCCACGCCAGATTGACGGCGGTTGGACGCGCCGCCTTCAGGTGTGTCGCGGCGGCGCGTAGATCGGTCAGCAGCCCGTCGAGGGTCGTCGCCCGGCTCTCATGCGCCGCGAGCGCCAGCCCAAACGCTGCCGCCGCGCCGATGGCAGGCGCGCCACGCACGGTCATGTCAGCGATTGCCGTGGCAACCGCCCGGTAATCGGAAAGGTCGACGTACAGAAGCTCCCACGGAATGCGCTTCTGGTCGATCATGCGTACCTTGCCGTCATGCCATTCCACCGTTCGCATGAACGTTCCTTTAAGAAAGTTGAAATGGACCTGCCGCTGCGTTAATGATGTGAGGCGATTTTAGCGAAGCGAGTGCCGGAGCGAAAGATGCGCGTTCCGCAGTTCTTCTCTCAGGAGAATGTTGGTCAGTTGTTCGCGCCCCGAATGCAGCAGATCGTCGACGAAGGGCGTGGGGCAGGGCTTCCATCGGCAGCGGATGATCGGGTGCGAATCATTCTCGTGCTGGTCGATACCCAGGTCGATTTCGTTCACACGGATGGGGCGCTCAGCGTGCCGGGCGCGGTGGACGTTAACGTCGAGCAGCAGATCAACGTGCCCCAGGTGAGCATCAAGATCGACCGCGAAAAGGCCGCTCGATACGGCATCAACGTAGGGGACGTGGCGCAGGACATCCAGTTGTTCCTGAACGGCGAAAACGTCTCCAGCATTCTGGAAGGGCGCCGCACCTTCGACCTCAATGTGCGCTTGCAGAGTTCGCAGCGTAACAGCGTGGAGGACATCCGCGACATACTGGTTGACGCGCCTGCCCTGGCCGAGGGCAACGGTAAGATTCCCTTGCGCCAAGTCGCCGATGTGAACGTGCAGGATGAGCCTTACGCCATCAGCCGCGAGAGCGTCCAGCGCCTCCTGGTCGTAGGCTTCAACGTGCAGGGCCGCGATCTCGGCAGCGTCATCGCCGACACCCAAGCGGCGGTCAACAAGGAGATTAAATTGCCGCCCGGCTACTACATCGAATACGGCGGACAATTCGAATCTCAGCAAGCGGCCAATCGCATCCTGCTCAGCTTCGGCATCCTGGCCATCTTCGGTGCCTTGCTGCTTCTTTACAAAGCCTTCGGTACCTTCCGCGAGGCGCTGTTGGTGATGTTCAACCTGCCGCTCGCGATGATCGGCGGCATCGTGGCCCTGTATCTGGCGGGTGCCGACATGAGCGTGGCCGCGATCATCGGCTTCATCACCTTATTTGGCATCGCCACCCGTAACGGCATCATCCTCGTCAGCCACTACAACCAGTTGCGTGAAGAAGGCAAACCGCTGCACGAGGTGGTGGTGCAGGGCACGCTGGATCGTCTGGTGCCGGTGCTGATGACGGCGGCGACCGCGGCCTTGGGCTTGATTCCCTTGTTGTGGGGCTCACCGGTCGGCAAAGAACTCGAGCGGCCCTTGGCGCAAGTGGTGCTGGGCGGGCTGGTGACGGCCACGTTATTGAACA
>CALMDI010000440.1 GCA_937864975.1 uncultured Chloroflexota bacterium
CAGGTTCTCCCTCCCCGATTTCGGGGAGGGAGACAGAGGGTGGGGTTTCGCGTCAGAACTAGCAATCAAGGTAGGTTTTTATTCACCGCCGCTCATGGATTCAACCGTCGCCACGTACAGGTATTCACCGGGGCTGACGGCGTTGAGAATTTCCGGCGGCAGGCGCGAGCCGCTGAGAACGACGCGCTCCGAGATTGGGATAAACGGCAGATCCTCGTAGGCTAGCTCCTGAATCTGATAAAAGATCTCAAGGCGCGCCTCTGGATCGATCTCGGTCGCAAGACTGGCGAACAGAGCGTCCATTTCGGGGCTGCTGTAACGAGCCCAATTTGACCAGGAGTTGCCCGTCTTGAACAGGTTTCCGAGGAACGTGACGACGGGATACGACGCATTGCCCGTGAACTGCGCCTGGTAGCTGCCGCTCGTCAACTGCTGGACGGCGACGGCATCTTCGACGGAATCAATCGTCACCGTGATACCGAGGTCTGCCAGGTTTTCAGCAATAACCAGCGCCGCGTCACGCCAGCCAGGGCGCGCGCCCCACACACCCAGAGTCATCTCGAAACCGTCCGCGAACGGCGTGGTCGCCAGAAGCTCCTGCGCCGCTTCGAGGTCGCGCTGACCACCGTTTGGCAGGTTGTTGAGTTGTTCGGGGACGCCGGGGTAAACGAAACTCGTCGCGGGACCGGAAATCCCATAGAACGCGCGCTGGCTGATCAGTTCGCGGTCAATCGCCAGCGAGATGGCTTCGCGCACGTCACGGTTCATCAACGGGTGATCTTCAGGCAGCCCCAGGTTAAAGACGATGTGGTAAACGCCGGCAATCGGGTGGGGGAACGTGGTCACGTCCGGCGAGATCACACCGCGAACGGAAGGCGCGAGGTCGAACACGTAGTCGAGGTCGCCCTGGGCAAGCTGGAGCGTACGCGAGGTGAGGTCGGGAACCGACACGATTTCGAGCTGCCGGATCATCATCGGTCCGTGGACGTAGTTCGGGTTTTCCACCAGCACGGCGGTCGGCGCGCCCGGTATCCAGTCCTGAAGCATGTACGGACCGGCGCTCACCGGATGGGTAAAGTATTCGGGATCCGATTCGATCTGCTCGCGCGGGTGAATCAGGAAAAACTGGAAGGCGAAAAAGTGGATAAAATTCACTTCCGGCTGGCTGAGCGTCCAGACCATGGTCAGGTCGTCCACCGCTTCCAGGCTCGTGACATTCTGGATCAGCGTTTTGTTGACCGGCGGCGCTTCGCGGATGCGCTCCCAGGTGAAGAGGACGTCGTCCATTGTCAGCGGCGTGCCATCCGAGTATTGGAGTCCTTCGTGCAAGGTCATCGTGTAGGTGAGACCGTCGTCCGACATTTCCCACGACTCGACCAGGTCGGGCTGGGGCACGCGGTTCTGGTCATAGCGGAATAGCTGCCCGCTGATCAGCACGTTCGGCTGATAGGTCGGCGCATTCTGCTGAATGGTCGGGTCGAGGTTGGCGATGGCGCCGCTGAGTCCAATGCGCGCCACGTCAATCGGTTCCGGGGCGTCCTGCGCGCTCACCACGGCAGCGGACAGGACAAGCAGGCACATCAGGGCAAGAGCAAGGGGTAATTTAGGACGCATAAGCTTTGTCTCCAGGAATAAGTCGTCGTTCTCCGTGCATCATACAGCCGGAAAAAATCGCTAACTTCCTCCTTCCGTTCAATGAGCCACCGCGACAGCCTGTTCAGGCTGCGTGAGCGAATCGCGTTTCCGACAGTCAGCAGGCGCGACCGTCGGGCGGGTTTCGCAGATTATGAAACGGTCTGCCGCTCGAAGGCGGCGATGCCCTCACGGGCAGCTTTTGCCATCAGGTTGTAATCGGGTCCATAGCCGAGCATGGTAAAGCCCTGCGCCTGAATCTGGCGCAGCCCGTCCGGCGAATTCGCGCCGTGTCCGATGGCAACGTTCTTTTCACGTCCGAGTTCAAGCGTTCGCTCGATGATGGCGTCGATCTCGGCGTAGGGTTGGTAGATCGGGTTTAATCCGAGCGACAGACAGAGATCGTAAGTCCCCAGGTAGATGGCGTCGATTCCGTCCACCGACATAATCGCTTCGAGATTTGTGACCGCCTCTTTCGTTTCCAGAATGAGCGCGACGAGCATATGCTCGTTTGCCCGCTCCAGATAATCGGCGTTATCCAAGCCATAGTGCGATGCGCGCAGCGGTCCGAAACTGCGCGCGCCCTCCGGTGGGTAGCGTGTCGCGCGCACGATGGCGCGCGCTTCCTCGGCGGTACGCACCATCGGCACGATAACGCCCATGCCGCCGATGTCGAGCGCCCGCTGAATGAACACCGGGTTTGCGGACGGAATGCGGACGATAGGCACCACGTCAGTGCCGTTCATCGCCATCAGCATATGCTCGATTTCAGCCGAGTCGAGACCATTGTGCTCGGTCTCGATCACCAGCCAGTCGAAGCCGGCGTGCGCCAGCAGTTCCGCGACATTCGGGCTGCCTAACCCCAGGAAACAGCCAATGGTGGCTTGCCCGCTCCGCATTCGCTCGCGTACCCAGTTAGTCCGCACAATTATCTCCCCTCACAGCACGAGCCGGATTTGCCCATCGTCCACGCGAACTTCAACCCTGGGCAGGCGGCGATCCGGGTAGGCGATGCACTGCCCGGTGGTCACGTTGAATTCCAGCGAATGCCAGGGGCAGACGACGATTTCGCCGTCCTGAACCCACCTGCGCTGCCAGCCTGTTTCGGCGCTGCACGCCACGGTTCCGCTGATCGCGCCCCGGCAGAGCGGTCCGTTCTGGTGGAAGCAGGCGTTGGGCAGCGCGTAATAGCGCCCGCCGACGTTGAAAACGCCAATCTCGCGCCCGCGCACTTCGACGACGATGTGCTTGCCTTCCGGCACGTCCTCAATCCGCGCGACGGCGTATTCACGCTTCATCGCGCAGTTTCCTTCAGACCAAACAGACGCAGGGCGTTGCCGCCCATAATCTTGCGCTGCGCCTCATCGGAGATCGGAATCTGAAGCACCTTGCTTGGATGGTCGAAATCGTGGTGAGGCCAGTCGGACGCGAAAAGCACGGAGTCCTCGCCGCCGAACAGGGAGAGCAGCGTCGCCATATCGCGCAGGTGCTCTGGCTCTTCGATGGGCTGCGTGGCGAAATACATCTTTCGGATATACGCGCTCGGTCGCTCGGTCAGGAACGGGACATCGCGCCGCCGCTCGCCATATTCCTTGTCCAGCCGGAGCATAATCCACGGCACCCAGCCGACGCCGCCCTCGGTAAACACGATCTTCAGATCAGGAAAGCGCGCGGGAACGCCCGTCTCGATCATGCTGACGAGGTTTGAAATGAGCGAGAAGGGATGGGCGACGACGTGCGCCGCGAACACCGTGTCGAAGCCTTGCAGGTTAAAGGGAAAGACCGGGTGAAGGGCGGTGACGCTGTGCAGCATCACGGGAAGCCCGGTTTCCTGCGCCGCCTCGTAGACCGGATCGTAGCGCCGGTTTCCGTACAGTGGTTCGACGCAGCTTGTCGGCAGGTAGATGCCGACGATGTTGCGGTGAGAGGCGTAGCGGCGAATTTCGGCGGCGGCTGCCGGCGGGTCGTGATGCGGCGCGAGGACGACGCCGACCAGCCCGTTATCCTCACCGAGCCATTCGTCCACCAGCCAGCGGTTGTACGCCCGCGCCACCGCGACCGCGTAATCCGTCTGTCGCAGCGCGGCGTGCATGAGAAAGTGGTCGGGAAACAGCACGCCAATGTCGATGCCGAGATCATCCAGGTCGCCGCGCATTTGCGCCGCGCTCGTGACCGTCTTGCGCCGGTCGCCGCCGCTTTCTGGGAACGCGGGCCAGACCGCCATGTTCGGTCCAAACATCGGAATGTCGAGATAGCGGTGAGGCACATCGGCGAGCATTTCCAGCGTTTTGCGCCACGGCATCTCGCAGTACGGAGCGAGCGCGGCGGGTGACTCGTGGATATGCACATCCACGTCGACCACGGGAAAATCTTTATTTTTCGGTGCGCGTCCCTTGAGGGTGCTCTCTTTAGAAGTCACTCATCGCCCAAAATGGATAGTTCGCCACAAATATTGGCACTAACGTAACAGGTTGTAGGATATCTGTCAACCAATGTCGCGCCCGGATATGGGGAAAGGCGACGATACGCCTGGGCGATGACGAAAACGGGCGCACGCGGCGCGCCTCTACGACTGCCACCGGGGATAGGGCGACCGAGCCGGTCGCCCTTACAATCCCACATCCTTACCGTGATTGTTAATTCCGCAACCCCACCCCGCCTCACTGGCTCGGGGTTCCCGCTAAAGGCGGGAACTTCAGTCGCACCTTCGCTGCGACCCCCTGAGCAGTTCGACACCCCTCCCCGATTTCAGGGAGGGG
>CALMDI010000441.1 GCA_937864975.1 uncultured Chloroflexota bacterium
GCCGCCTCGACCGCGGACGAAACGCCGCTCGACGAACGGGACCCGGTCGCCCTGTTCCGGGCGATGGCGGACAAGCAATCGCGCCCGTCGGGCATTCGGCGCCGCCGCAAGCGGCGGCTGCGTACCCCGGACTGGCTGGTCCCGCTGACGGTCGGCGCCGCGGCGGTCGCCGCGGTGATTTACGGCCTGTGGTCGTTCGTGCAATACCTCGACCGCAACGACCGGGGCGCGACGGGCGTGACGTGCGGCGCTTCCTTCAAAAGCGCCGGGTTCTCGTGCGCCTCGCGCGCGATCTGCTTCATCGCGTCGATGAACGTATCCAGCGTCTGCTTGTCCTCGGTCTCGGTCGGTTCGATCAGCAGCGCTTCCGGCACGATCAGCGGAAAGTAGTTCGTCGGCGGGTGAATGCCGAAGTCCATCAGCCGCTTGGAAATGTCCAGGGCGTGCACGTCCGGGGCATCCTCAAAACGCCCTTCGATCACGAACTCGTGCCCGCAGAGCCGGTTATAGGGGATGGTGTAGTCGTCCTGAAGCTTCGCGCGCACGTAGTTGGCGTTCAACACGGCGTGCCGAGCCACGTTCCGCAAGCCCTCGCCGCCGTAGGTGCGAATGTAGGTGTAGGCGCGGCTGTGCATTCCGAAGTTGCCGTGGAACACCTTCAGCCGCCCGATGGAGTTCTCCGGCATTCGCAGCCCGTAGAGCGGCGCGTCCTCGTCGTCGCTCGCCGCTTCGACCATTTCGACCACCGGACCCGGCAGATAGGGCTTGAGCTTCTCATTCACCGCGACCGGACCGCTGCCGGGACCGCCGCCGCCGTGAGGTGTGGAGAAGGTCTTGTGCAGGTTATAGTGCATCACGTCGAACCCCAGCTCGCCCGGCTTGACGAAGCCGAGCAGCGAGTTCATGTTCGCGCCGTCCATATACATCAAGCCGCCGCAGTCATGCACCGCCTGAATAATCTCGCGAATATTGCGGTCGAACAAGCCGAGCGTGCTGGGCACCGTAATCATCATGCCCGCGACGGTCTCGTCGCAGGCGGCGCGCAGCGCGTTCATGTCCACGTTGCCATCCTCGTCGGACGGCAGTTCGACGACGCTCAAGCCCGCCATCGTCACGGTCGCCGGGTTGGTGCCGTGCGCGCTGTTCGGTACGAGAATTTTCGTGCGGTTCGTGTCGCCGCGCTCCCGGTGGTACTTGCGAATAATCAGGATTCCGGCGAATTCGCCCTGCGCCCCCGCCGCGGGCTGCAGGCTGACCGCGTCGAATCCCGAGATTTCCGCCAGCCATTCCTGAAGCTGGTGCATGACCGCCAGCGCGCCCTGCGTGCCTTCTTCGTTGGTCAGCGGGTGAAGCTGCCCAAAGCCGGGCAGCCGCGCCACGTCCTCGTTGATACGAGGGTTGTACTTCATCGTGCAGGAACCCAGCGGATAGAAACCTATATCGATGGCGTAGTTGAGATGGCTCAGGTTGGTGAAGTGGCGGATCACCTGAAGCTCGCTGACTTCCGGCAGGTTCACATCGTCGCGCACGAACGCCGCCGGCAGCGCCGCCTGCGGCACGTCCACGTCGGGCAAATTCGCGCCCATGCGCCCGGGCACGCTGATCTCGTAAATCAAAGGTTCGCTCATAGCGCGTTCACCTCACCCATCGCCTGCACCAGCGCGTCAATTTCCTCTTTGCGATTCATCTCGGTCACGCAGACCAGCATGTGATCCTGCAAGTGGGGGTAATCCTGCCCCAGATCATAGCCGCCGACGATGCCGCGCTCGATCAGGTGCTTATTCAACGCCGCTACGGAGGTCGGACACTTGACGACAAATTCGTGGAAGAACGGCTTTTCGAGGTCGAGCACTTCGTAGCCTTCGAGCAGGTCGATCATGTCGGCGGCGTAATGCGCCTTGTGGTAGCACAACTCCGCGACCTTCCGCATCCCGTTTTTGCCCATCAGGCACAGATAGATCGTCGCCGCCAGCGCCATCAACCCCTGATTGGTGCAGATATTGCTGGTAGCTTTTTCACGGCGAATGTCCTGCTCGCGCGGGCGCAGCGTCATCACGTAGGCGCGCTTGCCGTTTTTGTCGACCGTCTCGCCGACGATGCGCCCGGCGATGCGCCGCACGTAATCCATCTTCACGCCAAAAAAGCCAACGTACGGTCCGCCGAAGCCGAGCGGGACGCCGAGCGGCTGCGCCTCGCCCACGACCATGTCCGCGCCCATCGCGCCGGGCGGCTTGAGCAAGCCCAGCGCCGTCGGGTTGGCGACGACCGTGACGAGCGCCCCTTTTTCGTGCGCCGTCGCCGCCAGCTTCGAGAAGGCTTCGATTTGCCCGAAGAAGTTCGGATAGCCCAGGGCAACCATCGCCGTGTTGTCGTCAATCATCGCTTCGAGATCGGCGAGGCTTGCCGCCCCTTCGTCGCCCGTAACGTCGAGGTCGCGCCCCTGATGATACGTGCGGACGACGTCCCGATAGTGAGGGTGAATGCCGTGGCTCAGCAGAATTTTTGTCCGCTTGTGGCGCGTTGCTTCCAGCGCCACCGTGACCGCCTCCGCCAGACTCGTGCCGCCGTCGTAATGACTGGCGTTGCAGGCGTCCATCCCCGTGAGCGCGCACATCATGCTCTGGTATTCAAAGGTCGCCTGAAGCGTTCCCTGGCTGACTTCGGGCTGGTAAGGTGTGTAGGCGGTCAGAAACTCGCCGCGCAGCAGCAGGTGGTTAATCGCCGCGGGAATGAAATGGTGGTACGCGCCCGCGCCGCGGAAGATGGCGAAGTCCTGCGCGTGATCGTTGGCTTCGCTCAGCGCGAGCATTTCCGCGAGAATATCCATCTCGCTCATCGCGGCGGGCATATCGAGCGCCGGGAAGCGATGCGCCGAGGGTACCGCTTCAAAGAGGTCTTCGACGGTCGTGACGCCGATGGCGGCGAGCATTTGCTGTCGTTCAACGTCGGTATGTGGAATGTAACTCATACAGTTCCTTTAGCTATGAGGTATGAGGTATGAGGTATGAGGGTAAAGAGTGTGCTGCCGATTGTGAGAACGCTGCACGTCTCACTCGTCCCCAAAGCTCATCCCTCATCGCTTGTTTCTAGCGGTTCTGGTTATAGGCAAGATACACGCTGCTGTCCATCAGGTCGTCCGTATCCGCCGGAATAGCAACTTTGACCTTGACGAGCCAGCCGCGCCCATAGGGGTCGCTGTTAATCAGTTCCGGCTGGTCGTGCAGCGCGGTGTTCACGTCGGTAATCGTCCCTGTGACCGGCGAGTAAACGTCAGAGGCTGCTTTGACCGACTCGACCACACCGAACGACGTGCCTTTCGTCAGTTCCGTACCAACGTCGGGTAATTCCACGTAAACAACATCGTTGAGCTGATCCTGCGCGTAATCGCTGATGCCGAGGGTGGCGATGTCGCCGTCGAGCCGCAGCCATTCGTCGGTACGGGCATACTTCACATCGCTCGGTGTCTTCAAATCTGCCATACAATGTCTCCTGAGTCGCGCTGAAAAACAAAAAGCACACAGGCGGAAGGCTGCTGTGTGCTCTGTCAGGACGATTGAACGCTTCCAGAGGTGAACAACTTGCGAATCCTTTTACCTGAGAGTTTCGCCATCCGTCCAGCGGGTGCGGATAGCTTGCCCCTTCGGCGTCCCGCGTCGCGCGAGCGCTCTCTTCACAAATTGTCTGTTCAGTTGCCGCGATTGTAGCGCGACGACCGGGCGCCTGCAACTACTCTACGGCGGGAACGCCGAGCCAGTCGAACAACGCCGCGCGCGCTTCGGCGGTGACGGCGAGGTTGAACACGATGTGCCCGGCAGCGTCCCCGACGATGGTTGGACGCAGCAGCAGCACGTTATCCGGTTGCAACCCAACTGACAAATAGGTCTGCCCGGTGCCGATCTGCCGCGTGCTCTGCAAGCCGCCAATCGGTTTCAGGCGTGTCAGCGCCCGCCGAAGCGCGTCGTAATGCGGGCGCAGGGCAATTTCCAGCGGTCCGTAGCTGGCGGCAATCGCGATGTATTCCCCTTCACGGCGCATGGCAATGCTCGGCGCGGCTGTCGATTCTATTCTCGTCGTGAGTTGAAGAATGCCCGTGGCGGCATCTATCGAAACCGTATCGAGGGTGACAAAATTCCGCATGGCAGTGTCCTTGCGAAGCCGGGGAGGGAGGATTGTTTAGCAGTATAACATACGACCCGCTGAGCCAGCGCGATCGGAGGAATCTATCGACGCGGGACGCGCGGCAGGATGGTCGTCAGCACTTCGTAGCTGCTCGTGCCGAGCCACTCCGCGATCTGGTCGGCGGTAATGGCTTCGGTGCCCTGGCTGCCAAGCAGGACCACTTCATCGCCAATCGATACGTCGGGAATGTCGGTGACGTTGAGGGTCGTCTTTTCCATACTGATTCTCCCGACGACCGGCGCGATTTGTCCGTGGACGAGCACGTATTGCCAGCTTCCCGGCGCGCGCCGGAAGCCATCGGCGTAGCCAACCGGAATCACGGCGATGGTTTCTTCACCCTCGGTGACATAGGTATTGGCGTAGCCCACCGCGTGATCCGGCGGAAGGGTTTTCACCTGGATGATCTGCGTTTTCCAGCTCAGGACAGGCTGAAACGTCGATGGTACCTGCACCGTAGGTGAGGGCGACAGCCCGTGCATTGCCAGCCCGACGCGCACCATGTTGAAGTGATATTGGGGATAGGCGAGGGTTGCCGCGGAATTCGCCGCGTGAATATACCGGAAATCGAACCCAGAGGCTTTGAGCGGCTTGAGCACCGCCTCAAAGACACGCGCCTGTTCCGCCGTGTAACCGGGATTTTCGTCCGCGGAAGAAAAGTGCGTGTAGATGCCTTCAATCTCCAGGTTCTTGAACCCCAGAAGCTGGCGGAAGAACGCCATCGACCGGTCGGGGGGCACGCCGAGCCGTCCCATCCCGCTGTCGATTTTGACATGCGCGCGCAGGCGGCTGCCAGTCTCGCGCGCGGTTCGGTCGTAGACACGGGTCAGGTCAATGTCATACAGCGTCACCGTCAGGTTATAACGAATCGCCTGCCGGATCGCGCCGGGCGGCACGTAGCTCATCATCAGGATCGGCGCTTCGATTCCGGCGTCGCGCAGCTCAAGCGCTTCGTCAATCGACGCGACCGCCAAGTACCCCGCGCCGTTCAGCAGCGCCGTCCGCGCGACGGCGACCGCGCCGCTGCCATAGGCGTCTGCCTTGACGGCGGCGTTCAGCATGACATTCGGTCCGATGAGACTCTTAAGCTGGCGCACGTTCGAAGCAAGGGCGTCGAGATCGACGTCCACCGAACTTGGGCGTGTCGGCGCGGCGAAGGCGACCGCCTCGTGCAGCAGGTCTTGCCGCGTAAGCTGCGCGCTGTCCGCCGGATTTGCCAGCAGCGCTTTGACGACACGTTCCATGCGCGAGTCCGCCCCGCCTTTAATCAGCACAAGGTCGTCCGACGTTAAGCCGCCATCGCCCTTGAGCCGCCCGACGATGTCGGACGCGCTGTAGGTGATCCACACATGGCGTGGATCCATGCCGACGTCAATTGCCGCGCGTCCCGCCAGCGCGGCGTCGCTGCCCTCGGTAATAAAGACATGGGCAACCTGCGCCGCTTCCTGCCCGACGAGGCGGTGCCCGCGCTGCGTATGGATGCCCAGGTCGCCAATATCGCCCATAATAAACACGGTGCGGCGATGATCCTGTGAGACGGCTTTGAGCCATTCGAGCGCCATTCGCATCGTGTCGGGGTCGGCGCTGTAGGAGTCGTCGATCAGCGCGCTGCCGTTCGGCCCGGTGAGCGGTTTCATCCGTCCCGGCAGGGGAGACATTTCCTTGAGAATTTTCAGGCTGTCTTCCGCGGGGATGTTGTAGTACAGGGCGACCGCGACGGCGCGCAGCGCGGAATAGAGCTGGTGCTTGCCGAGCAGCGGGATCCAGCGACCGACGTAACGATTCTGCCCGTGACGCAGGTCGAAGCCAGTGCCGTTCGACGTGAGGACGACGTTGTAGCCCATCAGATCGGCGCCGAATGTGTCGACTCCCACAGTCAGGACGCTGGCGTGAGTCATGCCCGCCATGCCGCGGGCGAGCTCGTCGTCGTAGTTGAGTACCGCCAGCCCTTCCGCCGGGAGGTGCGCGAGGAGCTGATTATGCTCCTGGGCAATCTGTTCCTGATTCTCGAAGTTCTTGGCGTCCGCGTAAGCAATGTGGGTGACGACGCCAACTTCGGGGGCAGCGGTTTGCAGCAGGCTGCTCATCTCGCCCGGATGCGTAATGTCCAGTTCCAGCACCGCGAAATCGTGTTCCTGCGACAGCTTCGCCAGGGAAACAGGCAAACTCAGCGCTCCGCTGTAATTGCCGGGGCGGTGATACACCTTGTAGTAACTGCCGAGCACGCGGCGGATCGCCTCACCGGTCACCGATTTGCCGGATGTGCCCGTAATGGCGATGACGCGCGTGCCGAGCTTTTTGAGAATGAATTGCGTCCAGGCGCTCAGCGCGGCGGCGGTGTCCTTGACCAGAATGACCGAGATATTATCCGTGTCGAAGGTGGGCGGTGTCGTGCAAAGAATGCCGGTCGCGCCGTTGCGTACCGCCTCCTGAAGATATTGGTGCCCGTCGCCGCGTTCGGTCTTGAGGGCGATGAACAGGTGGGAGTCCTGTGGAAGGCGCGAGTCAAAGCTGAAGTCCGCAAAAATCTGCGCGGCAGGCTCGCCGAAAAGCTGTCCGTTTGCGGCTTCGAGAAGGTCGTAGAGGCTGATCATGGCTTAAGTATAGCGCCAACCGCGCCGCGCGTGCGTGAACGCCGGTAGTGGGGATTGCACTCTTTGTTATAATAGAGCGGTTCGGCGTTCTGAACGGATTCCATGACATTCTATTTCGAAGTATTAAAAACGCAAGGGCGCGCGCGCGCCGGGATCTTTCACACGCCCCATGGTCCCATACCCACGCCTGTGTTCGCGCCGGTCGGCACGCAGGCAACGGTGAAAGCGGTACTGCCGCGCGACCTGCGCGAAGCAGGCGCGTCGCTTGTGCTTTCGAATACCTACCATTTGCATCTGCGTCCCGGCAGCGACCTCGTCCGCGATATGGGCGGGCTTCACCGGTTCATGGGCTGGTCGGGACCCATCCTGACCGATTCCGGCGGCTTTCAGGTCTTCAGTCTCGCGCGGATCAACCGCATTGACGACGACGGCGTGACCTTCCAGAGCCACATTGACGGAAGCCGGCACCGCTTCACGCCGGAAGTCTCGACGGCGATTCAGGAAAATCTTGGCGCGGACATCATCATGGCATTCGATCAGTGTCCGATGCCTACTGACCGCGGGATTGTCGAAGCGGCGGTCGAGCGCACCACGGCGTGGGCGCGCCGCTCGCGCGAGGCGCATCCCGACGACTCGCATCAGGCGTTATTTGGCATCAACCAAGGCGGCATCTTCCCGGACTTGCGCGCTCGGTCCGCCGAGGCACTGCGCGCGATTGGCTTCCCCGGCTATGCGATTGGCGGCTTGGCGGTCGGCGAGACCAAAGAAGCGATGTATGAGACGCTCGGCGTGACCGTGCCGCTGCTGCCCGACGACAAGCCGCGTTATCTCATGGGCGTGGGCGTGGCGGACGATCTGACGCAGGCGGTGATGCGCGGCGTCGACATTTTCGACTGTGTGATGCCCACGCGCATCGCGCGCCACGGCGCGGCGATGACGCCCGAAGGCAACCTGAACTTAAAAAATCTCGCGCACGCGCGCGACGAACGCCCGATAGACCCGACCTGTAATTGTTACTGCTGTCAGAACTTCACCCGCGCTTACCTGCGGCACCTCGTGAAGGCAAATGAAATCTTGGGACATACGCTCCTAAGTGTGCATAATATACGCTTCCTGATCAGGCATGTGGAAGCCATGCGGCGCGCCATTTTCGAGGGCACGCTGCCGGAGTATGCAGACACTTTTTTGCAGCGTTATTTGCACGCCGTCTAGCCGCCGAGGAAAGCGCGACCTTGAACTGTCATCCATGCTGCGAACCGTCTCTGTACCCGGATGAACAGCGTCCGCCTTGCGGGCGCGCCACGCCCCATTCCGTGTGATCGCGTATGGGGCGAACCAGGCGAACCCTCGTCATTATGGCGTTTGCGTTGGTAAGCTGTAGCAGCCAGATTGTCCCGGCAGCAACGCCGACGACAAACACGACGCTGCTGCGGCTCTATACCACCACGTCGACGCTCCCGCTTGCGAACGAGCTGACGACCAGCTTCAGCCAGCGTTTTCCGATGCTGGCGTTCGATGTCGTGTCGGGAAATTACGACTCAGTCGTCGAGCAGGTGGCGCAGGACGAAGGCAGCTACGCGATCAGCAGCCATCTGCCCACGGAAAGCCCGCTCCTGGGCTACCCGATTGGGCAGGATGGCATCGCCGTGATCGTCCATCCCGGCAATGATATTTCCGAACTCACGACGGAACACCTCCGCGATATTTATCAGGGGCGCATTGTGAACTGGCGTGAGATTGGCGGGCGCGACGAAACCATTACGGTGATCAGCCGCGAAGATGGCTCTGGCACACGCGCGGAATTCGAGCGGCGCGTGATGGGCGACCGCCAGACGACCCGTCTGGCGCGGGTTGCCCCGTCCAGCGCCGCCATGGTGACGAGTGTGAGTCGGGAACCCGGCGGCATTGGTTACGTATCGATGAGTTATCTGAATCCTGGCGTTCGCCCGCTACCCATTGACGGGGTGTCGCCCACGCTTGAGCATGTTGCCGACAACAGCTACCCGCTGCGGTCGACCATTTTTATCGTCGGCACGCGCGAGCCGGAAGGGGATTACCGGGCGTTCATCGGTTGGGTGCAAAGCCCGGAGGGACAAGCCGTCGTCGCGCGGGGCTACGCGCCGCTGTTGCAGCCCCAATAACGGATAGGCACCATGTCAGGGCAGTATCGAATTCCCCGGCAGTTCCGCATTGGTTTAGCTGATGGCTGATGGCTGAAAGCTGACCGCTTCCTTGTCGGGCACGACGCCTGCGAACAGGTCATATTCATCGACGCGGTTAGCGCTGGGCGCCGGGAAAATGCGCGTGAAGCCCTGCCGAGGGAGCACCATTTTTCGCAGGAACAGCGGTAGGCGCGGCATCCCGCCGCCAAGCTGGCTGGCGTGGCATTGGCTCGCTTCGTCCCACTGCGCGAAATAATTTCGCACGTCGATCAGCGTGTGGATCGGCTCGCAGGTATCCAGCACCGCCTGCATGTCAATGTCCCGGTTTTTCCCCAGCCGCCGCGGGTCTTTGCCCCGCGCGCGCAGCATGGCGATGTTGAAGCGCAGCATCGCTTTTGGCATACCAGAATAATAGAGTTTTTGCGGGTGATAGGGTGCCTGCCCGGTATCGAAGCTGGCGTCTCCGGCGAGGCTGAACGCCGCCGTCGTTGCGCGCTGAATGGCGATGTGATCGGGGTGTCCGTAACCGCCGTAGCGGTTGAAGGTGATAATGACCTGAGGCTTCGCCTCGCGTATCACCTCGACGACGCGCCGTGTGACTTCCATCTGCTCCGCCTGCCAGAAACAGTCGGCGGCGAGGGACGTTTCCGATCCCATCATCCCGCTGTCCTGATAGCCGAGCTTGAATACGTGCCTGATCCCCAGCTTTTCGGCGGCGCAGTCCAACTCCGCGAGGCGAAGCTGCGCGACTGATTCATAACCGTTAAGAAATTCGGGCGCGACGGTGCCTCGATCCCCGTTGGTGGCACAGATCAGCGAAACGTCCACCCCGGCGGCGACGTATTTGGCGATCAATCCGCCGAGACCGAAGCTTTCATCGTCGGGGTGAGCATAGGAAATCAGAAGGCGACGCGCTGCCATGAATGTCCTCGCAAGCTGCTATGCGGTTCAGGAATTTGGACGCTGATAAACTCGAAAATCCTACGTCGGCGTGCTGGCTAAATGGATATCTGGATTATAACGCCTCGTAATGCTTGCGTCACAAGCACTCCATTATCCGAACATTTGTTCTTTCTGTATAATGATGCTATTCGCGACTCGGACTTTTTCATGGAATGAGATTATGTCTCTGGTTCTTGGCAATACATTTCGACGGCAGGCGGTAGACTGGGCGCGCGCGTTGTTCAACTTGCCGAGCTTCGTGATTCTGGATACAGAGACGACGGGGCTTGGGCGTGATGACGAGCTGGTCTCGGTGGGCATCGTCGATAGTCATGGCACGGTGCTGCTGGATACGCTCATCAAGCCGATGAAGTCAATTCCGTGGTATGTGACACGCATTCATGGCATCGCGAACAAACACGTTGCCGACGCGCCGGGCTTTTCGGAGGTTTATCCCGAGATGGCACGCTTGCTCTCGGATCAGGTTCTCGTAGTTTATAATCTCTCGTTTGACGAGCGCATGATTCTCCAGGATCGCCGCCGTTACGGATTGTCCGCCTATAAGCCGCGGGAGGCGCACTGCGCGATGCAGTGGTTTGCCCGCTTCTACGGCGCGAGCAGCTCGCGTTACGGCAGCTTCCGCTGGCAAAAGCTGACCGAGTCCGTGCCTCCTCCGCACGTCAATGGAAAACTGGCTGTCGTCGGCCATACGCACGATCGCGGCGGCGAGATTTTTGTCGTGCGGCATCTCATCTGTCTGGATACATTCTGCTACGGCGGCGGCTGGTTGACGGCCATGGAATTCCCGTCGCGGCAAATCTGGCAAGCGGACGCCGCCGGCAGACTTCGCGGCACCCCCCTCCCCAAGCCAACCTAAGCACGTCGCCGCGCCCAGGCTCCAACAGCGCCGCGCAGGGACGTGGAATTGCAAAACCGCTGCGACCGGTACATTTCGTATCAAGTCGGTAGAGCCGGACCAGCGACTTCAAAGTTCCAGGTCACTTTGGCGCACCATCTCGGAGTCGAACCTATTGTGTAGTGAGCGAAGGAACTCGCTCTGAAAGCTACTTGGCTTTCTCACCCCCCGTGCGAGGCGAGGTCGGTCATCTTTTGATCGGCTTCGCCTTTTTTCGTATCTCGGTCCTGAAAACCGACTACGGCGTCATGGCGAATTCGGTGCTGTTGATCAGCGCCCAAAGCAAATCGGACTGCCAGTCGGCCACGCGGCTGGCCGCGCTATCAGCAACTCTTGCCGCGCCGACTTTTACCGCGTCGCCCTTTTTAGCGTCGCCCTTTTCAGCGTCGCCTTGGAGCGCCGCCGGCGGGGAAGGGGTCGAGGGCTGAGGTTGCATGGCCAGCAGAGCGGTCAATTCATCGGCGCGCGGCGGCCGACAGAGCGTGCTCAAGAACAACCACCCAATGCGCTCTTCGGCGTCTAGATGCGGAGCTGTAAGCGCTTGGAGCAATCGACTTTGATCTTCTTGATGCACTTTTTCGAGTTGCGGGCTGTGAAGGGTCACTAGCGCTTGCACGATGCCAAGCGTGGCGATGCTGCTGTCGCCGCGCAGTTTGCCGAGTTGCTGCGCCAAGGCATCGGCCTGAGCCTGGCCAGCCTCGCCGGTGACGTCGCGCGCAACTTGCTGCATGCAAGCGGCCAGCTGCAACGAGGTCAGCGGTTTGACCGGCATCCATGCATAACTGTCGGGCTGCGCGGGTGTCATTTCGTCCGTCGACGCGCGCGGCGTGGCGCGTTGATAGGCGCGCGTATTGGCCAAGGTGCGTAAGAGTTGACGCAGGTCGTAATGACTAACGGCGAACTCATGCGACAACTCGCGGAGCAGCTCGGGGTGCGAAGCCATCTCAATGGCCCGCATATCATCGATGGGTTCGATCAGGCCGCGGCCAAACAAAATGCTCCAACAGCGATTGACCGCTGCGCGAGCCAAGAATGGGTTTTCTCGCGCGGTCAACCAGAGCGTCAATTGCTGACGCCGCGTGCCGCTGTCGAGTCCGCTCAAACCGGTCGATACCAGCGGTTGCGGCGGGACAACTTCTTCGGTATTGGGCAGCCTTACTTCGCCCTCAGCGCGATCGAGGACTTCCATCGCTCGCCCCGGAGCCTGCATGCCGTCGGCCGATATGCGAGCGAAATAGGCGGCGAAGCCCCAGAAGTCGCGTTGCTTCCAGTGGTCGAAGGGATGATCGTGGCACTCGGCACAGTCGAGTTGCACACCCAAGAAGATGCGCGCGGTCTTGGCGGCTATTTTTTCAGGCTTGCCTTCCAGCGACGTAAAAAACTCTCCCGCCCCAGTGCTCGCCGGTCCGCTGGCCATTAACAAATCGGCCACCAGGCGATCGTAGCGCAGATTCTTGGCGAAGCGATTGCGAAGCCAGGATTCCAGACCGCTCGGACCCTGCCGCGGTCCAAACTGCTGCATATCGGGCAGCAACCAGGCGGACCACGTGTTCGCCAAGTGCACCGCGCAGGCAGGCGACTCGAGCAGGCGATCGATCAGAGCAGCTCGTTTGCGCGGATCCGTATCGCGCAGGAAAGCGACAACATCTCCGGCCGTTGGATTCTTTCCGGTCAGATCGAGGAACAGGCGACGGATAAAAGTCGCATCGTCGCAAGGCGGACCGGGCGAGCGCTGTTGCTCACGCAACGTCTCTTCGATCCGCTCGTCGATGCGCCCACTGAAGCCAGATACCTCTTCGAGCCCCGCGCCTCTGGCCGCGACAGCTGCCACCTGCCAGGCGAAAACAGGCGGCGCCAGCGCGACGATCAAGGTCAAAGCGATGAGCCTGGCGATCTCAGGGCGGTGCATGGGACGAGCCTTTGATGAGGTGCGCATACCGACGCCATGAATTCAAACGCGAACTGCGGTCGTTCTATCCCTGCCAGCGATTATCGCAGATCGCGCAATCCAGATCGAGCGTTGGCACTCACAAAGTGCGAAGTTTGGAACGCGCGCCCGAGGTGCCGCCTGGGCAAAGAATGCCGACCAAGCAAACTGCAGCGACGAACTCGCCTGTGCGCATTGTAACTGACGCGGCGAATATGAGCGTCGCACCCATTCTCGGTGTGGTAGTGCGCGCGGGAGAAAACATCAGCGGTCAAAACGCAACCGTTCGATACCTCAAGCACGTTGAGATACCTCCGGAGCAGCTTGCTTCCGGTAGGTCGCTCATCCTTGGCAGAAATGCCA
>CALMDI010000442.1 GCA_937864975.1 uncultured Chloroflexota bacterium
GCCGATCACGCGTGTCGTATAGAGACCGGCGAGCGTCACCACGTCCACGAGCATCTGCCGCTTCAGGTAGAACGAATAGGCGGTGGTCAGCGCGAAATATCCGAGCAGCACGACCAGGAACGGCAGCGACACCGCCGCGGCGACAAGCACGCTGGCCAGGATCAGCAGCGGCACGACCAGAACGCCATGATGCAGCGGGATGGCGCCGCAGGCGAGCGGGCGGTTGCACTTGGTGCGGTGCTGGCGATCGTCCTGCAGGTCCACCAGGTCGTTGAGGATGTAGACGCTCGAAGCACAGAGCGAAAAGGCCACGAAGGCGAGGAGCGCCTGCCCGAACGCCTGGAGCTGGAACAGATGCGCAGCCGCGAGCGGCACGAAGACCAGGGCGTTCTTGGCGTATTGATGCACGCGCAGCAGCTTCGCCCAGGTGCGCCAGGTCGGGCGCGGGCACGCCAGGTGCTCTACCTCGAAGCCGGTTCGGGAGAGGTGCCGCACCACGCCGTTCGGCGCCCGTATCGCGATCACCTTCGAAGCCTTGGCCCACACAGGCAGGTCCGCTGCGCTATTGCCGATGTAGTCGAAGCCGCGCTCGCCGACCTCGGCGACCAGCCGCTCCGCCTTTACGGGTCCAGCAAGATTCATGCCCTGGTCGGAGCCGATCCAGCCGGCGAAGAGGCCCAGATGCTCGGCGATCGCCTGGACGAGGCGGGTGTTGCTCGCGGACGCCAGATAGACGGGGCGGCCGTCCGTACGCGCCCTTTCGATGTAGGCGAGAACGCCCTCGTCGTAGGGAAGGGTTGCGGGATCGAAATCGACCGGCTCGGCGAGACGATGCTTCAGTGCCGCCTTGCCCTGCATGAGCGCCCGGAGCATGTCGAAAATCGACCGCGGCCGCGCGCCAAGCTCGGAGAACGCCGTCTCGATCAAGAGGTCCGAGCGCACCAGCGTGCCGTCGAGATCCACGACGAGGGGCCGCCGGTGGGCGCGCGCCGACGCTTCGGCCAAAGAGGTGATGGAAGCCGATTCGGTGGCGGCGGCCGCATTGTCGCGCACGAGGCGGACGCGCGGCTCACGGGCGACCGAACTAACGCCTACTTGTGTCAAGCGATGCAGTCCTTCGGAATGACTCTACGGAATTCGTCGCGGGAATCCGGGCCCTGCAGAAGGTCCGGCGGGACTGCCGCTCCGTCCGACGAACTCTCCGCCGGTCGGCTGCACACCCGGATCGATCAATGTTCCCCGCTTAAGCAAGGTTCCACGACAAGACGCTCGGCGGGAACCGAACGGCCGGATGCCGATTGGGCCTGCCGTGATGAATCAGCTGAACCTGACGGGGCGCTCCTTGCCACGCCCCGGCGCCGCCCCGGCGCCGCCCGGCGCGCCCGGCGTCTACGACGTGGCGCTGGCGGTCGCCGCGATCCTGGTCATCGTCTCGGAATTCCAGCGCACCTGGCCGGGCGACTGGCTGTGGGACTTCGGCTCCTTCGTGGAATCCGGGCGGGCGGCGGCCCAGGGGCTGAACCCCTACGGCATCTATCCCCTCACCTTCCATGTCGTGCTGCCCGGCTTCGACGCCTACAATCCGAACCTCAATCCGCCGATCTCGGCGCTCTTGTTCCAGCTCTTCGACCTCGCCGAGCCGCACCGCATGTTCCGCGTCTGGTACGGCGTCTCGGTCGCTCTCTACGCGGTAACCGTCCTCCTGCTCCTGGCGCGTTACAAGGAAGCGCCGCGGCCTATCCTGGCGGTCTGGGCGCTGGCGCTGGCCGGCTTCTGGGACACGCTCCTGCTCGGGCAGGTCTATATCCCGCTGGTGCTCGCCGCGGTCGGCGCGTTCGCGCGCGCCAGCCAATGGTACGAAGCGGGTCAGGGACTGCATTTTGGACTGGACTTCACCATGCCGTGCGGCACCCCGCTGGTCGCCGTCGCGGAAGGCGAAGTGATGTTTGTGGACGATTTCGGCTTCGGCTCGGAGCCGCATAACCTGATCCTGCGGCACGAGCCATATGGGCTGACGACGCTTTACGGACACCTGCTTGACCGCCCCCTCGTCGAGCCGGGGCAGTTCGTAGAGCGCGGTCAGGTTATCGGTTATTCGGGTGACCCGGATCTGACCTGCGTGTCGCGCCCGCACCTGCACTTAGAAGTTCGCTCGCTCGATTACTTTACCGCCTACAATCCGGTGGAATCGATGAACGCGGCGTGGAACAGCCTATCGAACATTGGCTCGTTCAGCTCGCAGTCCTTCCAGCGCGATCTGGACAACGCGCGCCGCTGGATGACGCTGTTCGACCAGCCACAGGTCGCGTTCGGCGGCGGCGCGCTCAACAATTACGCCGCGCCCTACCCCCCGCTGGAAGTGCCGCCGAACAATCCGCCGCCGGCGCGCCGCCTGCCCCCCTTGCCGGAAGAGTCGACGTGGCAGCAGCGGCGACTCGGCTCGGAAGGGTGCTGCTTTTACCCATGGTGGGACGCCACCAACAGCCAGCGCCTTTACGCCATCGACGGCTCCGAGGGGGTGCGCGCGTCCATCCTCGAATGGCGGCTGGACGAAGGCGGTGTTTCGAGCGTAGTTCAGGTCGCGCCGCCCGCCTTCACGTCGCCCGTCGGCACCCACGAGATTAGGCTTGCAGAGAACGACGCCGTTATTCAGCGGCGGAGCGATGGCGCGGAATGGCGCGTGAACACCAATGGCAATCTACCCGCCGTCAACACCGACAACACCCGTTTAATGTGGCTGGAGCGCAGCGCCATTCCGATTCCCGGCGAGGACGCGCCGCGCGTGGACGTGTGGGTCTCCGGCATTGATGGCTCGAACCCGCAGATGATCGTGTCGCAGGACGGCGGGTACGCGGTCTGGCTGGACGCCGCGCGCCTGCTGATCGTGCAGTCGGAGGATCAGGTGACTACGCTGAGCGTCGCCGACGTGAGCGATGGCAGCGGCTTCATCCTCGGCGCGTGGGAGCGCCTGCGCGGAATCAGCGTCGCGCCGGGCGGCGGGCGGCTGATGTTCTACCTGAGCTTTTATCCCGACGAAGCGCTCAACGGTGTGTACACGCTCCGCACCGAGCCGGACGAGGTGCCACGCAAGATGCCGTGGTTCGGCTCGTGGCGCTGGCGCGACGCGGACAGCGTCTATTACATCCCCTTCGACCCGACGAGCGACATGCACCAACTGGCATACTATCACATTCCATCGGGCGATCACCGGCTGCTGACCGATCCGGCGACAATGCCGTTCACGATTGCCAACGGCGATTGGAGCGTGTCGCCGGACGGAAACCGAGTCGCCTATCTGAACGCGACAGATATGCGAACGTGGATTCTGGAACCTGTCGCGGCGAACTGAAACGACAAAACTTAACGCAGAGCAACAGAGGGACTAGAGAAACAGAGATTTTGAAGCAAAGGGTGCGAAGTAGGGGCGGACACGTGGGTCCGCCCCTACGCCATCAGTATTCCCATCCCCGTATTTCTCTTTTCCGAACTATTCAGAACGCGGGGAAATACAGTAATTCGGCTCAAATTTGTTTTATGACGTACGCCTGAACAGGCTGCTGCAACCCCTTGAGCGTATATTCTTTGGTTTCCGCGTCGGGAAAACGGCTGCGGACGAAGCCATACACCGCGTCGGTGATGAGGATTTCCCCCGGTCGCGCCGCCGATTGCAAACGCGACGCGAGGTTCACGATGCCGCCGATGGCGGTCACGTCCTGCCCAACCTGACCAATCTGCCCGACCACCACGTCGCCCGTGGCGATGCCCACGCCAATCTCGATGGCACTTCCTTCACCCAGCAGCGCCGCGATGTCCCGGTTAATGCTGGCGCTTGCCGACTGCAGCGCCAGCGCGCACTCCACCGCCTGCGCGGGATGATCGGGGCGGACAATCGGAAAACCGAACCACGCCAGCATGGCGTCGCCGATAAATTTGTTGAGCACGCCGTCGTGCGCCCAGACGGCTTCGGCGCAGTTGTCGTAAAAAATGCTCAGCACGTCCGCCATCTCGGAAGACGTGACTTGCTCGGAGAGAGTCGTGTAACCGCGAATGTCGGCAAAGAACACCGTCACATTCACGGGCTGATGCATTTTCTTACTGTCCCGTTGTTTCAGCCGGGTATCCTGCGGAATCAGGTGTGCAACACAGGCTGTGCAAACGTTGGGATTCATAGGGCTTGGCTTCATGCCCGCCAGGCGAAAAAATGGCGACAGCGGACCGCGCAGGCGCGCCGCGGGACGCGCGCCGAGTGCGATACAGCCTTTGCAAATCCGCGCCCGCTCGACCATCAAATGACTTCTCCGCAACCAACGCCTCCCACTTACTATACCGCGTGATCATGGAAAAACGGGCGCAAGGCTCCGCGCCCTTATACCAGCCTTACGATCCTCCACTTTCATTTGGATGTCTCAAGAATCGCCCTATCGTCCGAGTTGTCATTTTTCGTCTCTTTTGACGCAAAATTGCCTGTTGCCAAAATCCCTTATGCTTGGATAAAATCATTTGTTCGTCACAGAGGCGGGATGTGAGCGCATTCTGTGACACCGAGTTCCCTGTCGCGCGACAATCTCGGCTGCACCTTAACAACCGAATAGCTCGTTCGTCCGATCCAGGCACCCACGCAGACCCCGTTTGCGCCCCTCAGGAGATTGAGAAGATGCCTTTCGGCTCAGGTACAACATCTGGAGACTTGACGAGGCGGTTTCTTCCCTGTCACAACCCCAACCGGGAAGATCGCGCGATGGCATGGAATCAGTGGCTCGCCGATGGCGGCGCTGATCCGGTGTTGAGGTTCATTCGTTGGCGCAACGGCAGCAGCGCCGACGACGATGAAATCCTTCAGGACGCCATCATCACCGCCTATCTCAAGGTTGAACGGGGAGAGTATGAGGTTCGCGACGTGCCGTTTACCGCGTTCGTCAAAAAGATCGCGTGGTACAAAATCATGGAGGCAGCGCGCCGAGGCGCAGGTCACGTATCGCTCGACTTCGTAGCGGAACAAGCCGACGACCACAACCCGACCGAACAGGTCGAGTTCTGGCGCGAGCACGAAGCGCTAAAATCGGCGCTTCAGGATTTACCGCCGCGACGAAGCCGCGTCCTCCTCTTGTACGAGAATGGCTACAGCACGTCGGAAATTGCCGAGCAGCTCCGCATCAAGGAGGAGCTGGTGCGAAAAGAGAAAAGTTTAGGGCTGCGCCAACTGCGAGACGCGCTGGCGCTCGCCGCCGGGACTTGATTGTGTGAAGGTTGTTGAGAGCATCTGGGCGGGTCATCCATCGACAGGTTTCCGCCCGCCCAGATTCTCGCAGCAGAAATGCCCAATCCGCACGCAGGTCATCGCTTTTTAGCCGGGGTTTCGCCCGACGCGAGACCACCGTCATAACGCCTGTAGGACAAACCCGCCATCCTCCCCAAAGGCATTTCTCCGGCGCTCAAAAAGCGAGGAGGGAAAACCCTTCGGAGGCTTCAAAAATCGGCGGTTTGGACGCCGCCCACGTGCGATGGCGATGCCTTTTGGAAGCCCCGGAAATTCCGCAGGGAATCCATCGAGAGCCTTTCATGTTGCAGGCTATCGTTGGAGGGGAGAAAGCGAACGCCTTTACCCGCTGCACTCGTCGGCACATCACCTTCGGAACCGTCGCTGTCGGGGGCTTGAGGGCATTCAAAAGCCGGACATGTAGGGCTTTTCCGAGAGGCGAAAACGGACACTGGACGACCTGGAATGCGCTGCTGAAAATGGAACTGGAAACCTGTTCTCAGCGCCGGACGAAACGGCTATACGGTTGCTTCACTCACAGGCTCGACATCGCATCGAGCCTGTTTTGTTTTCCGGCAAGGGCACAGGAAAAAGCGGTCGCACGACGCAGCAGAGGTATAGAAAACGCACGGCGTTTCTTCGCGGCGCTTTCCGCGCGAGGGGGGATTGGCTATGATCGTGCGAGGCTTAATCCACCCGGCAGGAAATCATGGCGGTTCTGGTCATCGACATTGGCAGCTCATCCGTCCGCGCTCTGCTGTATGACGACGAGGCGCGGCTGATTCCCGACGCGACCGTTATCGAGGCGCAGGAAATCCTGACCGAGCCGCAGGGCGCGGCGACACTGGATATGCTCGCCGTGCAAGCCCGCGTCGAACGCTGCGTTGACCGCATTCTGCTGCATCCCGCCGCCGCACAGATTCGCATCGTCGGGACGGATACGCTGGTCGGCAATCTGCTGGCGGTTGACCGCGCCGGGCTGCCGCTGACTCCGGTTTACACCTATGCCGACACCCGCAGCGCGGAGAGTGTCAAGGCGCTGCGGGCGCGGGTGGACGCCGAAAAGAAGCATCAGGACACGGGCTGCCTGCTCCATACCGCCTATCACCCGGCGCGGCTCGACTGGCTTCGACAGACGCAGCCACAACAATTTCGAGAAGTCGCGCAGTGGACGGACATCGGCACTTACCTGCTTCGCCAGTGGCTTGGCGCCGCGCCGACCAGTTATTCCGCGGCGTCTTGGAGCGGCTTGTTTAACCGGGAGACCCTCGATTGGGATGTTGAATGGCTGGACATTCTGGGCGTCCGCCGCGACCAGCTTCCTGACCTCGCGGATTACGACGCTTTTCAAACCGGGCTGCTCCCGGCATTTGCCGAGCGCTGGTCGGCGCTGCGTGACGTGCCGTTCTGCCTCGTCGTCGGGGATGGCGTCGCGGCAAACGTGGGCGCGGGCTGCGTGCGGCGTACCGACCTGGCGCTGACGGTTGGTACGACCGCCGCGCTTCGGACGATGAGCGACGAGGCGCTGCCACCCGTCCCCGCGGGGTTGTGGAGCTACCGCGCCAAACGCAACCTGCACCTGATCGGCGGGGCGACCAGTGAAGGCGGTAACGTTTATCGATGGGCGATGGAAACGCTGGCTTTGCCGGACGCCAGGGCGGTCGAGCAAGCGCTCGCAGGACGCGCCCCCGACGCACACGGGTTAACTGTGCTGCCGCTGCTGGCAGGCGAGCGCAGCCCCGGATGGCTGCCCGACGCGACAGGGAGCATCGTCGGGCTGCGGCTGTCCACCACGCCCCTCGATATCCTACAGGCGGCGCTGGAAGGGGTCGCGCACCGGCTGGCGCTGGTAGCGGAGCAAGTCTACGCCCTCACCGGCGATTCACCGCGAATCGTCGCGTCGGGCGGCGCGCTCCGCGCATCGCCCGTCTGGGGGCAAATGATCGCCAACGCGCTCAACCAGCCGCTGCACATGACGACTGAAAACGAACTGACCGCGCGCGGAACGGCGATACTGGCGCTGCACGCCCTGCGCGGCGCGGCGCTTTCGGACTTTGCACCCACGCTATCACGCAATATCCAGCCGCAAGCCGAGGTCGTAGCCATTTTGCGGCGCGCGCGCGACCGACAGGTAGCGCTGTACAACAAACTGCGCGGCTCGTAACGACGCCGCGCAGCCGATTGATCCCTTGAACGCCGAGCGTTGGCTTACAGCCAGAACGGCACGTCGCCTTCCAGCGTGTCCGGCATCACATTACGCATGACCGACGACCGGATGTATTCGGCGTGCTGGATCGTCACGGGCAGTTTGGGCGTCTTGAGCGCGCCATAGTGCAGCAGCGTGAACATCATCACCGAATTGAGCGCGTCTTCAATCGCCAAGCCCTGCTCGGCGTGAATGTGGAGCGGCTGCGGCGTGGCATCGTCCGGCGACTTCGACGTGACCAGGAACGCTTCGTCATCGCCTAGGCGGAAGACCGTGCCGAACGGCGGGCGGTTGATTCGACCGCCTTCCAGCGCGTAGAGGCGCGGCACGGCGTGGCGAACGATCTCCACCGGGAAGAACCGCGCGTCTATTGCCGCTTCCCAGTCGCGCAGCGCGCGAAGCTCGTCGCGGCGCAGGCGTCCATCTTTGTGGATGACGACACGCTGACCCGCGAGCAAGTCCGCCGGCAGGAGCGCCGCCAGCAGGTTCGCGGGAATACCCTCGCCCTTCGCGATGGGCGACGAAGCAACCAGATAGCACATGAGCGCGCCGTCGTTCCGGTAAATGCGCGTGACGCCCGTGAGCGTATCGCCTTCCTTGCGATAGTGGCGCATCAGGTCGAGACCGACGACGTAATCGGTGTAGGGCAGCGGCTCGTCGAACAGGTACGGCACATTGCCCGCGCGCGCCAGAATGCCGATGATGAGATTCGTCATCGCTTCCGGACGCTGGAATGTGGACTGGTGAATGACGAGGCATGGCAGACCGCGCCCGATGGTTTGCGCCTTGATGAAGGAATCGCCCACCCCATCGTCATCGTCCTCATCGTTGTGGTTATCGACAAACGCGAGGATGAGATCCATCTTCTCTTTTTGCAGCGTCCGCACGGCGCTCTCGACGTTGGCGTGCGACAGGACGCGCACCTTGCGCTCGCGCACGACTTCGATCTGGAAACCGAAGGTCGAGTCGACCACGCGCTGCATCGCCTCCATGAAGTCGTCCACCGAGTCTTCGAGGGTATTGAGAAGCGCAACCCGCACCGGCTCGGTCTTAAAGCGCTCGCGCCACCAGTACGCGCCGTAATCGCAGAAATCCTGCGGCATCAGGTCGACGTCGTAGGCGCGCGTGCGGTTGCCGCCGAACACGATGGCGGCTTCCAGCGGCATAACGTAGAACGGCTCCGGCGCGGTTGCGGTGCTGAAGGCGTTGCTAATCAGGTTGCGCGTCTTGGCAATGTCCGCGACGATTTTGACCATCTGCGCGCGCAGGCTCGGCTTCATCCGCAGCGCGCGAATGGCGTGCTGTGCATCGAGTCCAAAGCGGGAGATGTCGCTCATACCGACGATGACTTCGAGCGCGGAGGCGGCGTAATCATAGTCATTCGTGCCCGACGAGACGCGCACCACCAATTCAGTATCCGGCGCGGCGCGCAAAATCTCGCGCGTCGTCTCGCGCTGAGTCAGCTTCAGGAGTCGGTCGCGGTGCTCGCTCATCTTGCCGACGATCTTCACAACCTGTCCCTGCATGGACGAATACTTGTCCGCGACCAGCAAGCCAATCGCATCGGCGGGCTTTTCCAGCGTGGCGGCATAGGTCGCCAGATCGGTTTCATACATCAGGCGCGAGACAATCGAGAACGAGATCGCGGGCTGACCATTGACCACCCACGTCCGCGCGCGGTGCTCGCGCTCGACGCGCGCGTTACGCAGCGTGAAGTTGGTCTTTGCCAGCGCGTCGCGCATGACATCTTCAAGCTCGTTCAGCGGACCGCGCAGCACGAAATCCGCCAGCCAATCTGGCGAGGCTTCCCAGGCGTCGTCCACTTCGATGCCCAGCAGCTTGCCGTAGGCGGTCGGCTGCTCGCGCGTGATCTTCGCGACGGCGGCTTCGAGGGACGCCAAATCCGGCGGCGTGTCCGTCAGGACACGGTCGCCCGCCCATACCCACGAGCCGGGAAACATCTGGCGCAGACGATACGCCAGCTTGCCGCCCAACTTGACCGGTTCGATATCGATGACCCGAAGCCGGTAAGCAGTCAGATCGGGCAACTGCGACGTATCGACCGGGAAAACCTCGGTGAAAAGTTGTTGTTCAAGGGTAACCATGCTCACCGCCTTCGACCATTTGTTCTATCTCATTATATCTAAAACATCTGTTCGATTGGTCGTAATCGGGTCTAGTTCAGGTTACAGTCTCGTTAGTTTTTCTCGTGCATGTGCTACAGCCGTTCACCTTCCATAACTGGCTGTAATGTTAACAACGCTGCCGGAATGTGTTGAAAAACGTTCGCCAGCGCAATGCCGTCGCCCTCCATCGTCAGGGTTTCGCCGGTCAGGAGATTCCGCAAAGTCCGCCCTGCAAGTGCCTCCGGCAGCATCAGCCGCGTATCGCCCCAGACCGCCGCGCCACAGGGCAGCCGTTCGACGCCATCGGTCAGCCCGACGATGAGACGCGGAACGACGGTCACAATCGCATGACCGTCGAGCGAACGCGCGAACGCGCAGACGTGCGCGGCTCGCTCGCCCTCGGCGTACAGCGGCACATAGTCGCCCTCGTCGAATACCGCGCGGTGGTCTCGGCGATAGTTGAGCGCGATCATGAGGACGTAAAGTTTGATACGCCCATCCTCGATGCTGCTCGCCAGTTCGTCTGCCAGCGCTCCACGATCCGCGTCGGGCTGGGCGGCGCGCGACTTCAGGTTGTCCAGCATGGAGCGCAGGCGGTCATAATCGACCGGACGGCGATTGTCGGGATCGACCAGACTAAAATCCCAGACTTCGGCTCCACGATAGGTATCGGGTACGCCGGGCGAGGTCAGCTTGAGCAGGGTTTGACTCAATGCGTTCAGCCAGCCGTAAAACGCGATGCGCTTCTGGAACGGCTCAAAGGCTTCAAGAAAGGCGTTTTCGACGTCGCGATCCAGCAGCTTGCCGACGAACGCCTGTACCGCCTGATCGTAGGCATCATTCGGGTTCGTCCAACTGGTATGGACTTTCGCCTCTCGCGTCGCCTTCGCCATATACGCGCCGATGCGCTCTCGGAAGGCGTTCCAGTCGTCGCCCGACTTCGCTTCATCGCCGCCGGACGACCACGCGCCGAGCAGCGTCTGGTACAAAAGATACTCGTCATTGGCGTCCGGCGCGGGCGCGCCATCAAGCATGGTCCTTTTGTCGGCGTTCAGACCGCTCCACGTTGCGAGCGCCGCGCGCCACTCGTCCGATATCTCGGAAAGGACATTGAGCCGCGCGCGCACGTCCTCACTGCGTTTGGTATCGTGCGTGGACGTTGCCAGCATCGCATGACGCCACAGGAGCCAGCGCTTCGCGTTCTGTTCGTGAAACTCCTCGACCGACAGCCCAAAAACGCCGGGATTGCCGCCGACTTCGTTCAGCGAACTCAGGCGGTTATAGACATAGAACGAGGTGTCCTCGACGCTTTTTGCCATCACCGGACCCGTCACCTGCTGAAACTTTCGGACGAAGCGCAACATACGCTCGCGTTCGCCGTCGCCAAATTCATCCAGATTGCGAAGCAGCAGCGTATCGCGCAGAAAGACGAAGATCGAGCGCGGGATGCGCGGGTTGCGCCGCTCCGCTTCCTGAACCGCCGTCTCGATAAACGTCTGGTCGCGGCGCGACACCGATCCCGGCGACGTGATATACGTCCGATAGATCGGCAGGCAGGCGATGACTTCGCGAATGGCGTGAAGCAGCCCGTGAAGCGTGAAGTCGCGCGTGTGGCGGTTACCTTCGGAGATGCGTTCCAGCGCGTGGGCAAGGGCGTTCAGCTCGCTTGCCAGCGACTCGCGCATAATCATCTGCTTGGTGGTGTATTCCAGGTCGCTGAAGCGGAAGTCAATGCCCGTAAAGTCGCCATACACAGCCGTCAGGTCTGCCTCGCGCGCTTGATCGACAAAGATGCCGTTGACCTGCGCCATGAAGTCGTAGCCGGTCGTGCCGTCGACAACCCAGTCGAGCGGCAGCGGCTCGTGTTCGGTCAGGATTTTCTCGACCACGACGTAGAGCGGGTTCGCCCCTTCGTGACGTTCCAGCCAGTCCGCGACAGCCCCTTCCGCCAGCGCTTCGCCCGATTCGGCTTCAATCTGCCGCACGCTGAAGCGCGTTTGAAGCTGCCGGAAGTAGCGCGCCGGATTCCACAACCCGTCGGGATGATCGATCCGAAGCGCCGTCACCTGTCCCGACGCCAGCAGGTCAAACACAAGGCGGTGCGTGTCGTCAAACACGGCAGCGCGCTCGGTGTGGATTGCCGCCATCGTGTTGATGTCGAAGAAGCGGCGATAGTTAATTTCTTCCCCGGCGACGCGCCAGAACGCCAGCCGATACGGCTGCGCGGTGATGAGCGTATCCAACGTATCAAAGCTGCGCGGCTCGCCGGGAACGCCGTTGAGCGCGCTCAGGGTTTCGTCCAGCGCGGCACGCACAGGTTTGCTGCTCTGTTGGAGTGCCGCCAGCCGCCGCCTGAGGACTTCCTTTTCACGGTCGCGTTCTTCACGCCGCGCCGGGTCAAGGTCGCCGCGCGGCGGCAGATACCCAAATCCGGTGACGATGCTTTGCAGCTCCCGCAAATCGGTGTCCTCGGCGTCGGCGGACTCCATTAGACGCTGGACCACGGTATCTAAAATAGCGCCGTAGGTGCGCGGCGAAACCGGCAGCCGGTGCGGGTCATACATGAGATGAAAAGAGTCATCTTCGTAGACGAGCTTGAGCTTGCCGCTGTCGAGCACATTGCCGTACTGATCTTCGAGAATCGGCAGCAGCACCTTGCCAGCCAGTTCGGGCTTGACGGGCTGCCAGTCGATATCGAAGTACCCAGCGTAGCGCGAGGCTTGTCCGTTTTCCAGAACGTCCTGCCACCAGCGATTGCAGTTGTCGGCAATGCCCATGTGGTTTGGTACGATGTCCAGTATCAGCCCCATGCCGCGCTCGCGCAGCGCCGCGCTGAGCCGCTCGAAGTCTTCGACGGCGCCAAGCTCTGGATTCAACTGCGTCGGGTCGCAAATGTCGTAGCCGTGCGTGCTGCCCGCCACCGCGCGCAGCAGCGGCGAGGCATACAGGTCGGTAATCCCAAGCGCATCCAGGTAGGGCACCAGCGCCAGCGCGTCCGCAAATGTGAATGCCTTGCTGAACTGCATCCGGCAGGTCGCGCCGGGAATACGCTTGCGCTGCACAAGCGCCGTCATGCGCGTTTCGAGCGCCGCCGTAGTCGACGTGTCATCGACCGGGGTTGAGTGATCGTTCCGCATACTCATTCGCTTTGCCGTTGATACAGCCTGAACGACTTCGGAGCGAGTGATAGAGAGACCTCGCCCGTCGAGTCTAAAGATGGATGATCGACGTTATCCGACTGCGCGTCGCCCGCTTCGCTCCACCGGGCATCCGCTGAGTCGAGGACGGGAATCCATTTGCCCGCTGAGAGCGGCAGCGTAATTTCAGTCTGCGCTTCGCTGAAGTTGAAGGCGGCAAAAATTTCGCTGTCGCCAGACCAGCGGCGCAGGGCGAGCACCCGCGCGTCTTCATAGGGGATGGCTTCCAGCATGTCTTTCGTGCCGTCGCGCAGCGCTGGAATCTCGCGGCGCAGCCGGAACAATGTCCGGTGAAAATCGAGCATGACGCGGTGCCTGCCCTGCCCGACCAGATGCCAGTTCAGTTTGGACTCCTGATAGGTTGCTTCCGCCTGCGGGTCGGGCGGGTCTTGCCCCTCCGGCAGCGAATGTCCAAACGTCGCCTTACGTCCGGTGCGTACCGCCTCGATAAGTGCGGAGTCTTCAAAGCTGGTGAAGTAATTAAACAGCGCCGGTTCGTCGTATTCCTCGCCCATAAAGATCATCGGAATGTAGGGTGACAGAGTCACACAGCCCAACGCCAGCTTCACCGCGTCGAACGACATAAACCCGTTCGAGCGCTCGCTTGGCATCCGGTTGCCGATCTGGTCGTGGTTTTGGGTGAAGATGATGAAGCGCTCGGCGGAAATATCAGTCGAAGGCGACCCATGCCGACGTTTGCGGAAATCGGAATACTGCCCGGTGAAGACAAATCCCTCGCGCATCGCCTTCGCCAGATCGGCAACCTTGCCGAAGCCGGTGTAGTAGCTGCGCGTGTCTTGCGTCAGCAGCACATGCATCGAGTGATGAAAATCGTCATTCCACTGGACATCGATGCTCCAGCCGCCCACCTCACGCGGGCGCAGCAGGTCGGCGTCGTTGCGGTCATCTTCCGCCATCAGGTAAATGGCGCGTCCAAGCAGGTCGCGGTGCTGGTGTATCGCATCAATGAGTTCTTCCATAAACGTGCGGGCGGAGAAGTCAAAAATGTAGTGAATAGCGTCCACTCGCAGCGCGTCGATGTGGAATTCGTAGAGCCAGTAGAGTGCGTTCTCGACGAAATAATCGCGTACCGGATCGCTGAACGCGCCGTCGACGTTGATCGCGTCGCCCCACGGCGTTCGATAGTGATCAGTCGTGTACGGACCGAAGCACGTCATGCATTCGCCTTCCGGTCCAAAATGGTTGTAAACCACGTCCAGAATGACGGCGATACCGCGCTTGTGGCAGGCATCGACCAATCTGCGAAGTCCCTCTGGTCCGCCGTAGCTGTTCTGCGGGGCATACATGAACACGCCGTCATAACCCCAGTTGCGCGCGCCCGCAAACTGTCCAACAGGCATCAGCTCAATTGCCGTAATGCCCACATCGCGCAAATGATCGAGATACGGGATCATCGACTCGAACGTGCCTTCCGGCGTAAACGTGCCGACGTGCAGTTCGTAAATCACATAATCCTTGATTGGAAGCCCGCGCCACTTTTTATCCGTCCACGCGAATTCACGATCTACCACCATGGACGGACCGTAGATGCCGTCCGGTTGATAGCGTGAGGCGGGATCGGGATAATCGACGCCGTCGAGCCGATAAAAATAGCGCTGCCCGAGCGAAACATTATCCGCCGAAAGGTTGTAGTAACCGTCGCGGTCGTCGCGTGTCATCGGCAGGCAGTGCTCCTCTGCCCCGACCAGATGAAGCTCGACTGTTTGCGCGTTTGGCGCCCACACGCGAAAGTCACAGCGATTCCGTTCGCGGAGAA
>CALMDI010000443.1 GCA_937864975.1 uncultured Chloroflexota bacterium
CGCGGGGTTCCCGCCTTTGGCGGGAACCCCGCGCACGCCCCGGCGTCGTTCGCATGAAACGCTGTCGTATCCACTCAACCCCAACCCCCGCCAATAACACAACGACCGGAATCCACGGCAGCGTGTAGCGCTGCCACGGCAGTGGATTGACCAGTAAAGACAGCGCGGTCACTAATGACCACGCCAGTAGTCCCGCGTGGAACGGCTGGCGTCGGCGCAGGCACGCGACGACACCGATACCCGCGAGTATGGTCAGCGGAACGCCAAGCAGCCAGCCGAAATGAATGCCGCTCAATGGCGATGTCTCGTAACGTCCCACTTCACTCAGGAAGGCGGCATCCTCACCCCACGACGGCAGTTCGTAATGCTGAAGCGGCGCGATGAACGGCGACAGGGCGAGATCGACCACCCGCTGCGAGAGGGTCGTCGGCGCGATGGGGTCAATCGCCACCTGAATGTCGAGCAGTTCCTGCCGCAGGCGCAGCAGATCCCCCAATCGAGCCAGCGGATCGTTCCACAAAGCAGGTGAGAGCGCGACGAACAGCGCGAAGGCGAGAATGCCCGTACCCGTCAGGCGGAGGACGAGCGGAACGATGTCACGCCGCCCAACCCATTCGGCGGCGATCAGCCAGGCGAACGCGCCCGCGACGAACACGATGCCGCTGTGCTTGCTGGCGAGGGTCAGCGCCGACGCCAGCGCCAGCGCCAGCCACCAGCCAACTGAAAGCGTCCGTCCGTCGGCGCGTCGGCGGCTCATGCACGCGGCGACGAGCACCGTCAGCAAACCGAAACACAGCAGCGATCCTTCCTGCATCGCGTGACGCCCGTTGAGCAGGATGACCGGGTGCAGCGCATAGACGCCGCTCGCGAAATATGCCCCGAACCTGCCGCCAGCCAGCGATGCGAGCTTGAACATGACGGCGATGCTGGCGCACAGGAACAGCGCCGAGGGCAGCCGGGCTGCTGTCAGCAGGCGCTCGTCCGGTCGGTGTCCGGTCTCCACGCCGGCGCTGTAGGTTAAGCCCCAGTCCCAGCCGGGCGGCGGGGGCAGGTCATCCGGCGAGAACCCGGCGAGATGCCAGCTTAAGCCGACCGTGTAACGGTTGATCGAGCCGTTGATAATTCGCAGGTGGGGGTCGCTGTCAATCGGGTAGGGCGGCGAGGTCACGAGCTGGTCGGGCGCGCCTTCCAGAAACGCCGTCGCGTAATCCCGGCTCATGTGAATCTGCATCGCCTCGTCGCCGTGGAAGGTCGCCAGGGGCACGCCCGCCAGCACGTACAGGCTCAGCGCCAGCAGCCACAGACCATCCGCAAGCGGAAGCCATCGCCTGTTCGCCATCATCGGCTAGGCGGCGGCGCGCGCCGCGCCTCGATCTACCGCGAACCCCCGGCTCTGCCGCAGCAGCGCCCACGCCCCGACGCCTGCCAGCAGCGTCACCACCGGAATCAGCGGCAGGAAATAGCGCTGCCACGGCAGCGGATTGAGCATTAGCACAACGGCGTTCACCGCCAGCCAGAGCAGCAGTCCGGCGTAATGGACGGGTGGTACGGGCGGTCGCAAGCGCGGCGCGAAGCCGACGACCGCGCCCAGCCCCGCGCAAAAGGTGAGCAGCATCCCGCCGAACGCACCGAACTGTACGCCGCTCAGCGGCGACGCCATATACGCCGCGATTTCCCGCTGGATCGGTTCGAGACGATCCCAAGCCTGCACTTCATAATGGCTTGGCGGCGCTATGAAGGGTTCCGTCACCAGATGGGCGAGGCGGTCGGTCAGCGGCGACGCGCCGTTGTTGACGCCGCGCACCTGACGCCCCATGTGGTCGGCGCGCACGCTGACCAGGTCGCGCAGGCGGTCCAACGGCTCGTTCCACATTCCCGGCGACAGCGCGAGCCACAACCCAATCGCCAGTCCGCTCACCAGCGCCAGCCGCGCGCCCGTTCTCAGCGCGCCTCGCCAGTCGCGGCGCAGCACGTCCGCCGCGAGAATCCAGCCTAACGCGGCGGCAACATAAAGGACGGCGGTGTTTTTGCTCGCCAGCGCCAGCCCCGCCGCGACGACCAGCCCAAGCCACCAGCGCCACGACACGCGCTCCCCCGCCGCCCGCTTCTGACTGATAATCGCCGCGATCAGCACGGTCAGCAGCCCGAAGCACAGCAGCGAGCCTTCCTGCATCGCCCGCCGCCCGTTGAGCAGCACGACCGGATTTACGGCAACCAACCCGCTGGCGACGTATGCCATACCGCTGCCGCCGACAAGGTTGCCCAGTCCGAACATCCACGCTACGCTCGCCGCCAGAAACAGCGCCGACGGGATGCGCGCCCGGTGCAGCACCGCGCTCGACGGGCGAATCCCCTGATTCACGTTGTCCCCGTAGCGTTGAGTCCATTGATAACCGGACGGCGGCAGGAGATGATTCTGAAGCAGCCCGGCGGAATACAGCGCCCACCCCACGCTGTAACGCCCGACCGAGCCGTGTTGCAGCCTCAGGACAGCATCCGGGGTTTCTTCGAGCGACTTGATCAACAGGTCCTGCGGACGACCCTGCACGAAGAGCGTGGCAAAATCGCGGCTGCCGTAGATTTGATTCACCTCGTCGCCGTGGAACGGCACCAGCGTCACGCCCGCCACGATAGATACGGCGAGCGCCAGCAGCCACGCGGCAGGCAGAATGAAATCGCGCAGCAGCGCGCGCGGGGCGGGCAGGCGGCTCATAGGGGGGCGGCTTGGCTCCAACTATGGAATCTGAAAGGCGATCACGTCCGCATAAGAATAGCACGTCGCCACCTGGGTGCGCTCCATGAGGCAGAAGTGATCGGGCGTGACTTCCGAGATGCGTAGCTCGTGCCGCGCAAGCACGAGGACTTCCGTCACGGGTTCAAGGCGCAGGCGAGGGCGAAAGAAGAAATCCGCGTCCAAGCGCGCTGCCAGCGCCGCGAACGTTGTGGGCAGGTCATCGCCCACGCGCACCGACGCCAGCGCGGGCGGCGGCTGCCGGTCGGCATATGCGCTGTAGCCGAAAATCAGGCACAGACTGGCGAGGACGACCAGCGCGAGCGCGTAAGCCGGGCGCTCGTCTGCGCGCGGCATGATCTGCCGCCGATCCGCGACGAGACGCGCGGCGGCATACGCGCCGAAGCCGCTCAGCAGCGCCGCCGCCGGGATCAACAGCAGATAGTAGCGCTGGTTCGGCAGCGGGTTGACGATCAGGCTTGCCAGCACCGGCGCGACCCACACGGGCAGCCCGATGTAGAGCGCGGACGGCACGGGCGGGCGCAGGCGCGGAATCGCCATCACCGCCGCGCCGAGGAGCATCAATGCCGTCAAGACGAAGCCGACGACCGGACCGAAGGTGATACCCGCCAGCGGCGACGCCAGATTCGCTGCGACCTGCGCGGCGATTTCCGGCACCAGCCCGAAGCCCTCGGTTTCAAAATGCTGCGCCTGCGTCAGGTAAGGCTGCGTGAACATATTCGCGAGCCGCCAGGACATGCGCGTGGGGCGGTCGGGCGCGAAAAACGACATCCGCAGCGTTTCGGTCTCGCGCAGTTCGACCACGTCCCGAAGCCGCGCCACCGGGTCTGCCCACAACCCCGGCGACAGCGCGACGTACAGAACGCCCGCGCCCAGCCCGACGCCCGTCAGAATGCCCGCCAGCCGCAGGGGAAGGGTGGGGAATCGCCGCAAAAGTTCCGCCACGAAGATCCAGCCAAGCCCGCCCGCGAGGAACAACACGGCGCTGTTCTTGCTCAGCAGCGCCAGCCCCCCGGCAACCGTCAGCCCCACCCACCAGCGCCACGACACCGCCTCGCCGCTCGCGCGCCTGCGCGTGATGCGAATGGCGAGATAGGTGAACAGTAGGGCGAAGCACAGCAGCGAGCCTTCCTGCATCGCCCGCCGCCCGTTGAGCAGCACAATCGGATTCAGCGAGTAAAGCGCGCTGACGAGGTAAACCAGCGGGCGCTCGAAGTACTGCCGCGCGATCAGGAACATGAACACGGTGCTGGCGATCAGAAAGACCGACGACGCCGCGCGCCCCGCGTACAGCGCCCGCGTCGACGGCAGGCGGTCTTCCTGCTGGTTGCCTTCCCAGCCGGGACCGAGCGTGAAGGGGCGCGTCGGCAGCTCGTCCTCCGACGCTCCGGCGAGGTGCCATGCCAGCCCGATGCTGTAGCGTGAGATCGTGCTGTCGAGCAGGCGCAAATAGCTGCGGTACGATTCGCGCGGCGCGTCGACCGGGAGTTCCATCAACCTGCCCCGAAAGAAGACGTCCGCGTAATCCT
>CALMDI010000444.1 GCA_937864975.1 uncultured Chloroflexota bacterium
CTCGCAACCAGATTCCGTATCAGTGGATGGACATCGACCATTCGGACGAGGCAAAGAAACTCGTCCAGATCACGGGCGAGGCGCACCCGGCGCTGCCGATTGTTTTCTTTTCCGACGGCATATGGCTGTCCGACCCGGTCATAAGCGCGCTGGCGGAAAAGATCGGGCTGAAAACGCGGGCGCAGCTGCCGTTCTATGACATGGTGATCGTCGGCGCGGGTCCGGCAGGGCTGGCGGCGGCAGTGTATGGCGGCTCGGAAGGTTTGAAGACCGTCATCATCGAGCGGCAAGCGCCGGGCGGACAGGCGGGCACCAGCTCGAAGATCGAGAATTATCTCGGCTTTCACCAGGGAATCAGCGGCGCGGATTTAACCAAGCGCGCGGTGCTGCAGGCGCAGCGCTTCGGCGTGGAGATCATCTCCCCGCAGGAGGTCGTCAACGTCGAGCTTGACGGACAATACCGGATCGTGCATCTCTCGGACGGCAGCAAGCTGACGTGCCACGTGCTGTTCATCGCCACGGGCGTTTCCTACCGCAAGCTGGACGTGCCGGGCATGGAACAACTGACAGGCGCGGGCGTGTATTACGGCGCGGCGATGACCGAGGGCGCGCTGCTGCGCGGCGAGAACGTGTACATTGTCGGCGGCGCGAACTCGGCGGGGCAGGCGGCGATGTACTTTTCGCACTATGCCCGCGACGTGTATATGCTGGTGCGCGGCGGCGGGCTGAGCGAAAGCATGTCGCAATATCTGATCGACCAGATTGGCGCGACGCCGAATGTTCACGTCCTGTCGTTCACGCAGGTGATCGAGGTTCACGGCGGCGAACACCTGGAGTCGATCACCATTTGCAGTTCGGAAACGGGCGCGGTGCAGAACGTGCCCACGAGCGCCTTGTTCATCTTCATCGGCGCGCTGCCGCTTACCGATTGGCTGGAAGGCATGGTCGAGCGCGACGACAAGGGCTATATTCTCTCCGGTCTCGAACTGGTCCGCGAGGGCAAGCGCCCGAAAGGCTGGACGCTGGATCGCGATCCGTACCTGCTCGAAACCAGCGTGCCGGGCATCTTCGTCGCGGGGGACGTGCGCTACCGCTCGGTGAAGCGCGTTGCATCCGCGGTCGGCGAAGGCGCGATGGCGGTTCAGTTCGTGCATCAGTATCTCGGAGGGCTGTGATGATTAGCTCCGACGTGCGCCAGATACCGCTGTTTGCCAGCATGACCGACGAACAACTGGAAGCGCTGTGGGGCTACGGCACGGAACTGACGCTCGATACGGATGAAATGCTGTTTAACGAAGGCGACCCACCGAAAGGGTTGTACGTCCTGCTGGACGGCGAGATCGAAATTTCGAAGCGCATCGGCGGGTCAGAGGTGGTGCTGGCGACGTATGCGCCGGGGGTGTTCGTGGGCGAAATTTCGCTGCTTACCGGGTCGCCGCACACCGCCAGCGGGCGCGTGACCCGGCGCAGCCGTCTCCTGCACTTTGGCGCCGAGCTTGTCAACGAAATTAAGCAGGGATCGCCCCTGATCGGCTTGATGCTGTCGACCATGGCGGAACGCCTGCGCGCGACCGAGGCGCTGGTTCAGCAGCACGAAAAGCTGTCGGCGCTCGGCAAGATCGCCGCGGGACTGGCGCACGAATTGAACAACCCGGCTTCCGCCAGCCTGCGTGCCGCCAAGCAGCTTCCGCAGCTGCTCGCGGAGCTTCAATCGCTGGTATTCCAACTCAGCCAGCTCAACCTCTCGAAGGAACAGACCGACTATCTGAACCGCCTTCAGAGCGACCTGATGGCGCGAAGCGCGCAGCCAGTCATTATCGACTCGCTGGAACAAAGCGACCGTGAGGAAATTTTGAGCGCCTGGATGGAAGCCGAAGGTGTGGCGGATGCGTGGCGGCTCGCGCCAGCGCTGGTCGCCGCGGGTCTCACCGTGGAGGAGCTTGTCGCGCTTCAGGATATCGTCGGCAGGGAGGCGCTGGACGAAGCGCTCCGCTGGCTGGAAGGGACGTTGAGCGTACTGAGCTTCCTGCGGATTATCGAGTCGAGCAACACGCGCATCCACGAGCTGGTCAAGTCGGTCAAGTCGTACTCGTATATGGATC
>CALMDI010000445.1 GCA_937864975.1 uncultured Chloroflexota bacterium
GGCAAGATTTTACAGATCGACAATCCCACGCGGGTTTACGACACGCCGACGAACCAGTTTGTCGGCTCGTTCATCGGGAACCCGCCGATGAATTTCATGCGCGGGCGCGTAAGGCGCGAGAACGGTCGCGTCAACGTGATGATTGGCGACTTCCCGCTGAACCCGCCGACGGAGATGCACGCGCCGCTCACCGCCTACGACGGCAAGGATGTGCTGGTCGGCATCCGCGCCGAGAACATGGCAACGCTCTCCGCACCCACCGCCGACGCGCTGCCGGTCAACGTCGACGTGGTCGAGCCGATCGGCTCGCAAAATCTGCTGACAATTCGCGTGGGCGACGGCATGATTAAGGTATCGACGCATCCCGACTTCCCGGCAGGGACAGATACACCAGTGTGGTTACGCTTCCCAATGCAGAAAATTCGCTGGATGGATTGGGACAGCGGCAGGGCGATTGCGCCCAGTCTGGATGCCATCGTCGCGTAATCATGGTCGCTCTGGATCGCCAACGCGGTTACAAACCTCTCGATTTTGGCGCGGACGGCGTGACGGGCAGCGTTGACGACGGCGGATGCCTGATCGCGCTCAACAGCTATCACCCGCGGCATGGCTACGTCACGCTCACGTCCGCGCCGCCTTTCCCAGAATCGGAGCGCTATAACCCGGCGGCGGTGCGCGCTTACCGCGCCAGCCTGCGAACGCTGGACGGTTTCGGCTTTCATGCCGGCTTCTCGCCTACAATTCATGAGGCAACGCTGCTTGCCGGGGTAATTCCGCATGTCCGCTTCTTTGGTGGAGATGGACGCTCCGCGCAGATCACGACGTTTGCGAACGGCGGCGGCGCATTTCAGATATGGGATACCCACGGCGCGGGAGCGGCGTGGGGCGGGCGCTTAATGCTTCAGCGCTGCGCGTATACGCAGCTCACCGAAGGCGGTCCGGTGCCGATGCCGCCGCTGACGATGCGGATTCGCTTCAACGAAGGCGTGCTGACGGTTGAGAATCCGTCTCTGCCGTGGGCGGTCGGCGTGGCAGGTTTTCCCACAGCCGATTCGTGGGAACGCGAGTCGTCGGAACCGGTTGAACTCAGTATCCCCATCCCGGAAGGGCAAACGACGCTGGCGTACGGTTTCAGCATGACCGCAGAGTCAGCCGCTCACCACGCCCGCCAACTGCTGAACCGGGATGTCGATGCCGTGCTTCAGGGGCAGGGGCGACTGTGGAGCGGCGCGCTGTCGAATGTCTCGGACGCGCTCGTGCGGCGCGGGCTGGCGTACGGCGTGGCGCTGTCGGCGCCTGTCGAGCAGGGTGTCTGCATCCTGACCGACCACATGCTGCTGCCGCTGTCGTGGAATCGCGATGCCTATTACGTCGCGCGGGTATTCTTAAGCTGGCAGTCGGGAGAGATCGAGGCGAAAGCGCTGGTTCGCCGCCACCTGCTGTGGATGTTCGAGCAGACAGAACGCCATCATGGCGCGTGGGGGCGCTGCTATCTCGCCAACGGCAGGATCAAGGATCACGCCTTCCAGCTTGACCAGCAGTTGTTCCCGCTGCTGGAACTGGCGGAGTACGTCATCGAAACAGGCGACCGCGAGACGCTGGCGCGGCTGGAGTCGTCCGTCGCGCCCGTCGTCTCGGGGTTGATGACGCGCAAAGCGCCCTATTTCGCCTTATTCCCGACCGACGAGACGCCCGCCGACGATCCGATGGTCCTGCCGTATCATCTGTCGAGCCACATCCTGTTCTGGCGCGTGCTGGTCATGCTGGAAAAGGCGGGCATTGGGGGCAACTGGTCGACGCTGGCAGACGAGATTCGCCGCGCGATTGACGAGCATTTCATCGCGGAGCATGACGGAACTCCAATCTATGCTTACGCCGCTGACGGCTCAGGGCACTATTACTTTTACCACGATGCGAACGACCTGCCGCTGGCGCTGGCGCCCGCGTGGGGCTTTTGCGGCGCGGATGATCTGATCTGGCGCGCGACCGTTGATTTCGCCTTTTCGCCCGCCAATGAAGGCGGATATTACGCGGGGCGGCTCGGTTCCGTGCATACCCGCGCGCCGTGGTCATTGGGTGACATTCAAGACCTGATCATCGCG
>CALMDI010000446.1 GCA_937864975.1 uncultured Chloroflexota bacterium
AGAGTCGGTCCCGCGCTCTGCGCCGACCGGCGCGTCCGCAAGATTAGCTTCACAGGCAGTACCGAAGTTGGCGAGCAGATTACGCGCATCGCCGGGGTGAAAAAGCTGTCGCTGGAGCTTGGCTCGAACTGCCCGCTGGTCGTTATGCCGGATGCCGACCCACAGTTAGCGGCGCAGGCGACTTCCGTAGGCGGTTACGTCAACTCAGGTCAGGTCTGCATCTCGACGCAGCGCGTGTTCGTGCATCGTGCCATCTATGCCGATTATCTGGATGCCCTCAAAGCGCCGGTCGAAGCGCTCAAGATGGGCGATCCATTTGCCGAGGACACGAAGATCAGCGCAATGGTTTCGGAGGGCGAAGCGCGTCGCGTGGGCGAGTGGATTGACGAAGCTGTTCAGGGCGGCGCGCGGATTATCACGGGCGGGCAGCGACAGGGGGCGACCTACGCGCCAACCGTCGTCGCAGACGTTCAACCGACCATGCGGATCGCCTGCGACGAACTGTTTGGTCCGGCGGTCGCCGTCACTCCGGTCGACAGCGTCGAGGAAGCGCTTGCCGTCGCCAACGACAGCCGCTATGGATTAGGCTCCGGCATTTTCACGCGCGACGTGAACACTGCCCTGCGCTTTGCCCGCGAGGTCGAAACCGGCATGGTCATGATTAACTGGACGCCCCTCTGGCGCGCCGACCTGATGCCTTACGGGGGCTTCAAGGGCAGCGGGATCGGCAAGGAAGGTCCGCGTTACGCCGTCGAGGAAATGACCGAGTTGAAAACGGTGGTGTTTCACGGGCTGGATTAGGGCAAACCCCATCCCGTCTCGCATAGCGAGACTCCCCTCCCCGACTTCAGGGAGGGGCAATGCAGTTAGCAACGGTTTTAGGTACTCTCCCCGATTTCGGTGCTCAGGGGGTCGCGCCGGAGGCGCGACTGAAGTTCCCGCCTTTGGCGGGAACCCCGTGCAAGGGAGACTGAGGGTGGGGTTGCACGTAGCAATTAGAGTATTTGGTTGAAGGAGCATTTATATGACCACGCACGAAACGAATGGCAAGCATGATGGTAAAACCCTTCGCCTGACGATGGCGCAGGCGCTCGTGAAGTATTTACAGGTGCAGTACAGCGAGCGCGACGAGCAACGCCGCCGCCTGATTCCGGCTATCTTCGGCATTTTCGGACATGGCAACGTCGCGGGCGTGGGGCAGGCGCTGTACGAGTACGGGCGCGACCTGCCGTTTCACCAGACCCGCAACGAGCAGTCAATGGTTCACAGCGCGATGGCTTTTGCCAAAGCCAATCTGCGTCTCTCGACGCTGGCGTGCACGGCGTCCATCGGTCCCGGCTCGACGAATATGCTGACGGGCGCGGCGACCGCCACCGTGAATCGCGTGCCCGTTCTCCTGCTGCCAAGCGACTATTATGCGACTCGCCATCAGGGACCCGTTTTGCAGCAGTTGGAACACCCGATCTCGGCGGATGTGAGCGTGAACGACGCTTTCCGCCCGCTCAGCCGCTTTTTCGACCGCATCTCGCGCCCCGAGCAGCTTCTGACGGCGCTGCCCGAAGCGATGCGCGTCCTGACCGACCCCGTTGAAACAGGCACGGTGACGATTTCTCTGCCGCAGGACGTTCAGGCGCACGCCTACGACTACCCCGCGCATTTCTTTGACGAGCGCATGTGGCGCATCGACCGGGCGCTGCCGCACCCGCAGCGCATCGCCGAAGCGGTCGAGCTTTTGCGCGCCGCCAAACGCCCGTTAATCATCGCCGGGGGTGGGGTGCATTACGCTCAGGCTTGGGATGAACTGCAGACCATTGTTGAGACCTTCGGTATTCCGGTGGGCGAAACGTTCGTCGGAAAGGGGGCGGTGCGGAACGACACGGAACTGCTGCTCGGCGGACTTGGCGTTACCGGCACACCCGCCGCCGGAAAAATGTCCAGCCAGGCGGACCTGGTCATCGCCATTGGCACGCGCATGACCGACTTCACTACCGGCTCGCGCTCGGCGTTCAATCATCCCGACGTCAAGTTCATCAGCATCAACGTGAGCGGGCACGATGCCTACAAGATGGGCGCGCTGCCGATTGTGGCGGACGCGCGTGAAACCCTCAGGGCACTTATCGCCGCCGCGTCCGAGGCAGGCATTCAGCCGAACCCGGCTTACGTGCAGGAAGCGGCGGCGGCGCGGCGCGCGTGGCTGTCCGACGTGCATCACAAGTTTTACCAGCAGGTTCCCGGCGAGATCATGAGTCAGAGTCAGGTGATTGGCATCCTCAACGAGGAAGCGCGGTCGGGCGACACGATCATCGCCGCGGCGGGCGGTCCTCCCGGTGACCTGCACAAGCTGTGGGACGCGACGGCGGGGCGCGGAATCCACATGGAATTTGGCTTTTCGTGCATGGGCTATGAAATCCCGGCGGGGCTGGGCGTGCGAATGGCGCAGCCGGAAGGCGAGGTCGTCGTCCTCGTCGGCGATGGAACTTACCTGATGAACCCGACCGAGATCGTGACGTCCCGCCAGGATCGCCTGAAAATGACGGTCGTCATCCTCGAAAATCACGGTTTTCAGGTGATTCGCCAGCTTCAGATGAACCGCGTGGGGCGCAGCTTTGGCAACGAATTCCGGGCGCGCGAGGAGGGGGCAAACGTTCTGGAAGGCGAGTACGTCCCGATTGATTTCGCCCAGAATGCCGCCAGCATGGGCGCGAGAACGTGGAACGTTTATAACCCTGACCAGCTTCGCAATGCCCTGCGCGAAGCGCGCGAGGAACCCGGCACCTGCGTAATCGTGGCGGAAATCGAGAAGCACCGCTACCTGCCCGGCTCCGGCGTCTGGTGGGATGTCGCGGCGGCTGAGGTGACGGAAGACCCGGTGACGCACGAGCTTCGCCGCGCTTATGAAGAAGATCGCGACCGTTTGCAGCGCCTCTACTATTAAGGATTCGACTCATGGATATCAAAATTGGTTCCGCGCCTGATTCCTGGGGCGTCTGGTTCCCGAGCGACCCGCGCCAGACCCCCTGGAACCGCTTTATGGACGAGATTGCCGAAGCGGGCTACGAGTGGACTGAGCTGGGTCCGCTGGGCTATCTGCCCACCGACCCGGCGACGCTGCACGGAGAGCTTGACCAGCGAGGGCTGAAGGTGTCCGGCTCATTCGTCATGGCGCACTTTGAAGACGCCGACGCATGGCAGGAAACCGAGAAGCAGGCGCGCGGCATGGGGGAACTGCTGGCGTCCGTCGGCGCGCCGTACGTGGTGTTGATCGATGACGTGTATACGAATCTGTTCACCGGGGAGCCGCTTCGCCCTCCGACGCTGACCGACGCGCAGTGGGGAACCTTTGTGGAGACGGTGCACCGGCTGGCGGAACTGGCGAAGCGCGACTACGGGCTGACGGCGGTTTATCACCCGCACGCCGAAACGCATGTGGAGTATGAGGATCAGATCGAGCGTTTGCTCCGCGACACGGATGCCAGCCTGATTTCACTGTGTCTTGACACCGGGCACCACGCCTATCGCGGCGGCGATCCGGTCGCGTTCATGGGTAAGCATCAGGCGCGCATTCCGTATCTTCACCTCAAGAGCGTCGATCCCGACATGCAGAAAAAGGTCGAAGCCGAGAACACCCCGTTTGCGATTGCGGTGGCGCAGGATATGTTCAGCGAGCCGTCGGTTGGCAAGGTTGATTTTCCCGCCTTCCGCGATCTTCTGAGAGAGATTGATTTCACCGGATTCGGCATCGTGGAGCAGGACATGTTCCCCGCGCCGTTCGATAAGCCGTTGCCCATCGCCAAACGCACGCGCGCCTACCTGCGCGAAATTGGCTTGGGCTAGGCTAACGCAAATGGTGACCCCTTGCGCTCGTTTATTGCATTTCCGAACTGGCGCAGGGGGTTGTTCTCGCCTCGTCCAGACGTGTTGACGGTAATGCCGATTTCGTGCTACATTGTGGATATCCTACAGCCCGACATCGGACAGCGGCGCTTTGCCCAATGGGCTGAGGATTATGAGCAACTAGACCTTTTTGGTAAAATCCGATGTTCTTAAACAAGCCGCGCGCCATTCAGTACATGCGTGACCACCAGCTTGACGCGCTGGTGGCGACTTCCCCCGTCAATATCACCTATTTCACTGGCTATCACATCTGGCTTGACCCGCTGTTCAAAGATTACATGATGACACCGGGCGCGTCGTCCGATGTGGCTCAGCGCTACGCAATTTTCACGGCGGATGGAAAGACGGCGCTGGTGGTTGGCTCGCTCATGGCGATCAACGCGACCGACCTCGAAGTTTCCGACCGGGCGCTCGTTGGCGATCCGGGCGTGGATATGACGCTTTCGCCCGCCGACCTGTCGCCAGACACGCCGGAGCGGATTCGGCTGCTCTTTTCGACGCTGCGCTCCGCCGACGCGAGCGCGTCCCCAACCGACGCGCTGGTTCGACTCCTGCGCGCCTATGGCTTGGCGGAAGCCCGAATCGGGATCGAGATGGAAGGGCTGACGTCGGCGGCGAAAAGTTCGCTTGCCCCGGCGATGCCTCGCGCCGTTCTCAAGGACTGCACGAACACCATCCGCCTGATTCGCATGGTCAAAACCCCAATCGAGATCGAACGCCTCGCACGCGCGACCGAGATTGCCGAGAAAGCCGCCGCCGAAAGCCTGGCGCTGGCGCAGCCCGGCGCTTGGACGGTGGATTTGCTCGCGCGTTATCGCCTCGGACTGGCGGAGCGGGGCGCCGACTTCGACCATTTCGCCTACGGCATTCACGGGCTTGGCATTGCCACCGAGACCAACCACCGCTTGCGACCGCAGGACGTCGAATACGTGGACTTCGGCTGCCGCTACGGCTACTACACGTCCGACAGCGGACTCACGCTGGCTGTGCAGCCGCTTGGCTCGGAACTTGCCCGGCGCTACGAAGCGGTGAAACGCTGCATGGAAGCAGGCGAAGCGAGCCTTCAGCCAGGCATCCGGGCATCGGCGGTTCAGGAGGCGATGCAGAAATCCTTCGCCGACGACGGCATTACCGGCGCGTTCCCGCATGGGCACGGGGTTGGATTAGAACTGCGCGATTACCCGATTCTGGTACCCGACACCCGCCTTCGTATTCGTGACGACTGCGTGGACGTTCCGGCGGATGTGCCGCTGGAAGCGGACATGGTGATTAATCTCGAAGCGCCCGTGTTCATGCCCGGCGTTGGCTCGCTGCACGTCGAAAAGACGTTTGTGCTCACGCCGACAGGCTCCCGACCGCTCGCGCCTCAGGCGCGCGAAACGCCCTTTTTACCCGCGGTGTCCATCCACTAGAAGGATAGGCTGTTGTTCACCAATACGACGAAAGCAAAGCTGAAAGCCGGAGACAGTGTCTTTGGGTGTTTTGTTCGTTATCCGTCCCCCGGACTGGTCGAGGTGTTGGGCTACCAGCCGCTGGACTTCATCGTTTTCGACGGCGAGCACGGAACGCTTGAGCCAGCCGACTGTGAAAATATGGTGCGCGCCGCCGAACTGCGCGGCGTCACCCCCATCGTGCGCGTCACGACCAATCAGCCGCACATTATCCTGCGGTTTATGGATACGGGCGCGCAGGGTCTGCATATCCCGTGGGTGAATTCTGGCGCGGAAGCGGAGGCGGCGGTGCAGTCGGTGAAGTATCACCCGCGCGGCATTCGCGGCTTAGCCGGGTCTCGCGCGATGGATTTTGGACAGACCCTCTCGTTCGCCGAGGGCGTCACAAAAGTCAACGCCGAGACGCTGGTCGCCATCCACATCGAGACGATCCAGGCGGTGGATGTGCTGCCGGACATCGCGGCGATTGAGGGCATCGACGTCATTTTTATCGGTCCGACCGACCTGTCGCATTCGCTCGGCGTGCCGGGCAATGTCCAGCATCCAAGCGTGCAGAGCGCGATTGACCGGATCGTCGAAACCGTTCGCGGGTCGAACGCTGCCCTGGGCATCATGGTCGGCAACAGCCGCGCCGCTCGCGAGTGGCAGGAGCGCGGCGCCCGTTACATCACCATCGGGCTGGAATCGCTGCTGGTTCCTGCCGTGCGCGACTATCTCAAAGCGGTTCGCGAATAAGCCTGTGGAGACCTTCATGCAGACCCTGCCAACGATGATCGACAAAATGCGCGCCGGACAGGTTTGTATCGGCACCGGCATTACGTTCACCGACGCGACTGTGAGCGAGGCGCTTGCCAGCGCGTTCGATTTCCTCTGGATCGACATGGAGCACAACGCGCTGTCGCTGGAAAACGTCCAGGCGCACCTTATCGCCATGAAAGGCGCGGACTGCACGCCGATTGTGCGCGTGCCCTGGAATGACCCGGTGCTGATCAAGCCGGTGCTCGACGTGGGCGCGCCCGCCGTGGTCGTCCCGATGATTCGCACGGTCGAGGACGTGCGCCTCGCCGTGTCCGCCTGCCTCTACCCGCCGGATGGGATTCGCGGCTATGGACCGCGCCGTCCATCCAACTACGCGCGCCTCGGCGGACCCGAATTCTGCAAAGCGGCGAACGATGCCATGATCGTGGCGGTGCAGATCGAGCACATTGACGCGGTCAATAACCTCGATGGCATTCTCGCGGTTCCCGGCTTATCCGCGATCCTGGTCGGCGCAAACGACCTGTCTGGCTCGATGGGCTTGATGGCACAGTCACGCCACCCCGACGTCATGCGCGCGATTGATACGGTGGTCGAGAAGGCGCGGCGCGCGGGCATTCCGGTCGGTACGGCGTCCGGCTCTCAGCCGGAACACATTGCCGAGTGGATCGACAAGGGTATGCAGTGGATCATGGTGGGCGTCGATTACACGCTCATGTTGGAACAGGCAGATCGAATCGTCGGTCAGGCGAGACAGCACGCGAAAGAACCCAGACCGACAAACTGAAAGAGGCTGGGATGAGCGAAACAGGACAACGTCCCGTCGATGCCTTTAGCCTGAGCGAAGAGGTCTTGACCGAGGTGCTTGAGGCGGAGCCGGGTCTAGCGGAACCGACACCCGGTCTGATCCGTGGTCTGTTCGGGCGCGTTGTCATCAGCCGCGAAATCGCGGTTCTGATCGTCGCCATCGTCGTCTTCCTGATTTTTGCGGCGGCGAATCCCCGCTTTCTGTCCGCGAATAACCTGAGCGGCATCATGCGGCGTATGCCGGTCATCGGCATGGTTGCCGTCGGCATGACGTTTTTGATGATCGCGGGCGAAATCGATCTGTCGGTCGGCACCAGCTTCGGCTTTTTGA
>CALMDI010000447.1 GCA_937864975.1 uncultured Chloroflexota bacterium
AATCCGCGCTGAACGGTGAAGCACAGCGGGAGCAGCCAACGTTGATACGACGATTCATTTCAGGCGTTCTCCTGCTGGCGCTCGCGGCGTGCGGAAATTTCCGCTCCAGCCGCGACCTCGTCGTTCCCACCGTCGCCGATATTGAATCACTGGCGACTGCCCAGATTCAAACGCAAAATGCGCCGCCCGAAGGCTTTCAGGGCGAGATCAGCTTTCCTCAGGTCGATCAGGGCTTGAACGCCCTGCCCGGCTGGCGCTACGTCGTCACCCTCGGTTTCGACGGCGCCTTCACCCAGGCGCCGCGCGAGACCAGCGCCAGCGCCACGGCGGAAGTCTTCTTTAACCAGCTTGGCTCGGCTCGGCGTGTCGTCGTCTCCACGTCCGGCGACCTGCTCGGACGCGAAGACCCGACCACGCTGGAAGCCGTGCGCCTGGGACCCGACGCATTTCTGGTCGAAAATGGCGCGTGCCTGAGCAACGTAAGTGACGACGCCGAAACCGCCGCCGACCTCACGGCGGGCGAATTGGTGGGCGGTGTGAATCAGGCGGCGCCATTCGGACGCAAGGCGGTGCTCAACGGCGAAGACGCATGGCTCTATACCTTCGACGCCGACGACCTCAATCTGACGGCGATTGAAATCGACGAGGGCGGTACGATTCAGGCGACGGGTGAATTATGGGTCGCGCCGGAGCACAACGTCGTCGTGCGCTTTTACGCCACGCTCGACGTGACCAAGGCGCGCATTTTCGGGCGCACGCTGCCGGTCGATGGGCGGGTCGTCCTGCGCTATGACCTCTACGACATCGGTCAGCCTGTTAACATCACGACCCCGTTCGGCTGCTGATCGCCCGATTTCCGCTCAATTGAGGGATAGAGGCGACCCAGGATATACCTGCGCCTCCTGGAAATTTAGCGAAGGCTCACGCGACCTTTGCCTCTTAATTGGCTTGCCCCATCCGCTTCATAGAGTTACAATTTACGAACTATGGCGAATTGATTGTTTCTTAACTGTTTATTGAATTATAATGTTTTGTAATAAAGAGACGGCTTCAACGAGCTAGTGACAATGATTGCACAACCACGCACGCCACCGCCCCCCATCGAAACTATTCCCACCCTGCTCGTGGTCGACGACGATCCCATGAACCGCGAACTGATGCGGCGGCTGTTCGAGCCGGATTATCAGGTGTATTGCGCGGAAGGCGGCAAGGTGGCGCTGGACATGCTCGCGCGCCTGCCCGTGGACGTTGTCCTGCTCGACATCATGATGCCGGACATGAACGGTTTTGAAGTCCTGCGGCGGATTCGCGAAACGCCGGAGACGGCAGACCTGCCGGTGATGATTATCTCCGCGCTGACCGAGAGCGACACCATCGTACAGGGCTTGCAGTCCGGCGCGAACGACTATCTGACCAAGCCGATCAACATTCACATCGCGCGGGCGCGGCTCAATACGCAGGTCAAATTGAAGCACCTGCTGGACGAGCGCAAGCGAACCATCGGGCAGCTAGAGCGCCTGCATGAGCTGCGCGAGCATTTTTTCCGCATCGCCTCGCACGACCTGAAGAATCCCCTGTGCAACCTCTGGCTGGCGCACAACGAGCTTGCCTACCATGTTCCCACGAACGAAGAAACCGGAATTATTCAGGATACGATTGAGCAGGCGCTGGGCGAGATGCAGGAATTAATCGAGGATTTCCTCGATTCCGCCGCGCTTCAGAACGGGCAGCTCGACCTGATGCTCGGCTTCGTCAACCTCAAGGACTGCGTGTGGGATACGGTCGCCCAGTACCGCCGCAGCGCCAGCCGCAAAGGCATCAATGTGTCGGTTCTGGACATTGCCGGGCTGGTGGTCGCCGACCGTCACCGGCTGATGCAGGTGATCGGCAATCTCATCAGCAATGCGATTAAGTTCAGCCCGCCCGCGACCACCATCACCATCTGGTCGCAGGGGATTGGCGACCGGACGCGCATTTTCGTCGCGGACGAAGGACCGGGCATTTCCTTCGAGGAACAGGCGCGGCTGTTCCAGGAATTTTCGACCGGCAACACGCGCCCCACGGGCGGCGAGACCAGCACCGGGCTTGGCTTGTGGATCGTCAACCATCTGGTCGGGCTGATGCATGGCTCGGTGGGCGTCGATGCGGCGGAAGGCGGCGGCTCGGTCTTCTGGATCGAACTGCCGGTGTACGCTGCCGAGACCGCGCGCGCCACCGCTTACGCCGAAGTCAGCGTGTAAATCCGAATCCCATCGGCTTCG
>CALMDI010000448.1 GCA_937864975.1 uncultured Chloroflexota bacterium
TTATTTTTTTCCAAACTTCGATATCCTGCCTTCTTGGAATTTTGTCACCGAACAAATACTTACATAATATCCAAAACTCTTCAAGCTTATTCTCAGGATGAATTGGAAATTTTGACTCTTTTGGTCTGATTCTTTTACCCTGTTCTGTAACTACGATCCGCGGCCTCTTCTCACATACGAAGCGACCGGCGTCCTGTGCAATCGCCTGACGGATCTTCGCGGCATCGACCTTGAACCCGTCAACAACGGCTTTGTCGACAGCATCAATTACCGCTGCACTCTGACACGGGCTGACGGCTCGACCAGATCGGCAGTCGGCGTGGCGAACGTCAACGAAACGGTCGACGGCGTCAAAATGTCGAAGAGTCTCGGCAACTTCATCACCATCAGCGATGCCCTGAAGCAGTATCGCCCCGAAGTCATTCGCATGTTCATGCTGTCGGCGCATTACAGCAATCCGATTGACTACAGCGAAGAGGCGATGACAGCCGCCGAGCGCGGCTGGGAACGGCTGCATAACGCCGTTCGGCTCGTGCGCCAAAAGATGACGGGTGCGCCCGCGGGTGATTCCGGCAACAGCATCCTGCCAAAACTGGATGAGACGCGGCAGCGGTTTATCGAGGCAATGGACGACGATTTCGGCACGCCCGGCGCGATTGCCGCGCTGCAAGACCTGACGCGCGACGTGAACGCCCTGCTGAACGGAGATGTGGCGGTGGGCGCGGACGTACTTCAGGCGATTGACGCAATTTATCAGGAGCTTGGCGGCACGATTCTGGGCATTCTGCCGCGCGATGGCGATGCCCAGGCGGATGGCAGCGCCGAGCGGGAAGCGGCGCTGGTGGAGCTGCTGATTCAGATGCGGGCGGACGCTCGCAAGGCGAAGAATTATGCCGAGAGCGACCGCATTCGCGACGAGCTGGCGCGCATCGGCGTGGTGTTGGAAGATCGCGCCGACGGCACCGTCTGGCGAACGAGCTAACGAAGCTTTGAGGTTTGAGCGATGAGTAAAAGAAGTCAAAAGTGAAAAGTCAAAAGTAACCATAATAACGTTCCGTTAATGACTTTACGTTTCTCGCTTCTCACTTTGTACTTTTCACTCAATCCTCAACCCTCATTCCTCAATCCTCCGCTTCTTAATCTCGGCAATCCGTCGTCTGTACTATACAATACACGCCATGACAGACGCCGTTCTTGAAGCCATGAACCTCACCAAGCGCTATCCCGGCACGCGCAAGCAGCGCGGCAAGCTGGCGCTCGACCACCTGAATCTGACCGTCAACCAGGGGGAGATTTTCGGCTTCCTCGGACCGAACGGCGCCGGTAAAACGACCACGATTCGTCTGATCCTTGACCTGATTCGCCCGACCGATGGGCGCGTCAGCGTCATGGGGATGGATGCCCACCGCAACAGCACGACGATTAAACGACAGGTGGGCAATTTGCCCAGCGAAGCGCGCCTGTGGGATCACATGACCGGGGGACAGGTCGTGCGCTACCTGTGCGGGCTGCGTCCCGGCTGCGATTACACCTATGCGCTAACGCTGGCGGAGCGGCTGAACCTCAACCTCAACCTTCACGTCCGAAATTATTCGACGGGCAACAAACGCAAGCTCGGCATCGTGCAGGCGCTGATGCACCGCCCTCAGTTGTTGATTCTCGACGAGCCGACAATGGGTTTAGACCCGCTGGTGAGCCACACGTTCAACGAGCTTTTGCTCGAGGCGCGCGACGAGGGACGCACGGTGTTCCTGTCGTCGCACCAGTTGACCGAAGTTGAGCAGGTCTGCGACCGCGTCGGTATTTTGCGCGATGGCAAGCTGCAAGCCGTCGAACGGATTACCGATCTCAAGCGCGTGTTCTACCGTTGGGTGACGATCTACACCCACTCCCCGCTCGACCCCGCCGAATGGAGCGGGTTAGAAGGGGTCACCAACGCCATGCTCCAGCCGAACGGAATCCGGCTGTGCGTGAGCGGCGCGCTCGATCCGGTCATTAAGCTGGCGGCGCGCTACCCGGTCGACAACGTCTCGGTGGAAGAACCGACGCTCGAAGACATCTTCCTGGCATTTTACGGTCGAGTCCCCAATGATTGAAACGACAGAGCGTGTTGTCGCGCCCGGCACGACCAGCGCCGGCGTTATGCCCATGCAGGACGTTGGCTTCGGCATGATTTTTCGACAGACGTTGCGCGACAATGTCACCGGCATCCTCACGTGGGGCATTGGCTACAGCGCTCTGATCGCGCTCGTCGTTTTGCTGTACCCCATTCTCGAATCGAATAACACGCTGCTGGGCGTGGTTCGCGGGCTTGGCTTGTTGGGCGGCGCGAATAATGCGCTCAACCCTCAGAATTTAGCCTCGTTTGGCGGCTATCTGTCCGTCGAAGCCCTCACGTGGGCGCCCCTCGTTCTATCGGTCTACGTGATTCCGCAGGCGCTCAACGCCGTCGCGCGCGAGGAAGAACGCGGCACGCTCGACATTCTGCTCAGCACGCCGCTGCCACGCTGGCGCCTGCTGACGGAAAAGGCGATGGCGATTGTCGTCTCCGTGCTGGCTATTCTGGGCATTATGCTGCTGACGCTGATCGTCACGACGCAGGCGACGGAAGGCGTTGATTTTCCTATCTCTCTCGCGGTCGCGGGCATCTGGCATATCTTCCCGATTCTGCTCGCCATTCTGGCGGCTGCCCTGCTGCTCTCCGTCACCGTGCGGTCGAGCCGTGCCGCCGGGGGCTGGGCGGCGCTGTTCGTCGTCGGCAGCTATTTCGTGCGCGCCCTGGGGGATCTGTACGGAAACGGGGTTGATTGGCTTCACACGCTCAGCCAGTTCAGCATCTTCGGCTATTACCGCAGCATCACCGTGCTCAATCGCGGCGTTCAATGGAATCTTGATCTGCCCCTGCTGGTTACGGCGGCGGTGCTGTTCGTGCTGGCGCTCATCCAGTTTCGCCGCCGCGACATCGGCGTGTAAGACTGCGATCAAAACTCGCTCAAGAGGCGCACAGCAACAGAGGATGACGTCTAAACCCTCTGTCCCTCTGTTGCTCCGCGTTCACTCTTTTTCTCGGAGTTTAAGGGGGATGCAATGGCGCAGATCGGTCTCATGTTTGAGGGGCAGTGGGGCTTAACGTGGGGGCGCTGGCGTCGCCTGCTCGACGCGGCGGAAGCGCTCGGCTACCAGTCTGTCTTTCGCTCCGATCACTTCACCATTGGCTCCCCCGAACGCGAAGCCCTCGAAACGTGGACATCCCTCTCCTATGCGGCGGATCGCACGCATCGCATCGAGTTCGGTCCGCTCGTCTCGCCATCCACGTTTCGGCATCCGTCTGTCGTCGCCTGGATGGCGGCGGCGGTAGACGACCTGAGCGGCGGGCGGCTTGTGCTGGGATTGGGCGCGGGCTGGAACGAGCAGGAGCACCGCCAGTTTGGCGTCCCGTTTTATGACAAGGCGACGCGCTTCGAGATGCTGGAAGATTCGCTGGAAATCACCAACCGCCTGCTGCACAACGACAGCCCTGTGAGCTATCACGGCAAGCACTTCTCGCTGGACAACGCCATTTTGCTGCCGCGCCCGCAGCGTCCCGGCGGTCCGCCGATTCTGATCGGCGGCAACGGCAAGAAGAAAACGCTGCCCCTGGCGGCGCGCTATGCCGACGAGTGGAACGGCGTTTTCCTGACCCCGAAAGGTTATCAGGAGCACGTGCAGCTTCTGGACGAACTGCTGGCGCAGAACGGGCGCGAGCCGCGCAGCCTGAAACGGTCGCTGATGAACCAGGTCGTCATCGGCGCGAACGATGCGGATTTGCGGCAAAAGCTGGAATCCGACCCGGTGATGGAAGGCGATAAGCGGATTATCGGCACGCCGTCGGCAGTGGTCGACCAGATCGGACGCTACGTGGACGCGGGCTGCGAGCGCTTTATGCTGCAACGACTGGACATGGACGACATGGACGGCATCGAGCTGATCGCCGCCAGAGTGCTCCCGCATTTTCACAAGTAGCGGTTCGCAATCCATTATGAAACGGCAACTTGTCCATTTCACTCGACGAATGGTTCTTCCAGCGTGTCTGCTGCTTGCCGCCTGCACGCAGCCCTTATGGTTAGGGGAGCGTTGGGACGATGCGCCGACGGAAACCGCCTGTGCGTGGATGTGGGTGTCTCAACCGCTGCCGGAACAGACGGCGGCACTGATGAGCGCGCTTCTGGCGGCAGGCATCACGGATGCAAGCGTTTCCGCCGAGCACTTCGGTGAAAACTGCATCGACAGCGCGACGATGGCTGTGCGTTATTTCGCGCCGATGTCCACGCGCTACACGATCATGATCGGCGGCATGGATGCCGAGGCGCTCGGCGACCGGCTGTTCGAGGTATTCGCCGTGCTGGAACCGTTTTTAGCCGTCGAACCGCCGCTGGAGCCAATTGTGATCGACTTCATGATGAACTCCCTGCCGCTGACGCTGCCCGTGGAGCGCGTCCGCGCGATCCTCGCAAACGAGGTGCGCGGGGCGGCGCTGATCGACATGCTCCGAAAGGAACGTGAATAGATCCAGCCGCCGGGAAAGTGGCACTATACCAACCCGGACTGGCAATTGTCACGCTCAGGTGGCTCCGTTATAATGCGATT
>CALMDI010000449.1 GCA_937864975.1 uncultured Chloroflexota bacterium
TCGGCGTCGGCGCGAGGCTGGGCGCCGGGGTGACGGGCGGTGCGGAGGCCGGCGGGACCGGCGACGCCGATGGCCCGCCGTCCGTGGGAGCGGTCGTGGGCCCCGGTGTCGCGCGCGGCGCAAGCGAGCCGACGATGGGAATGGTGGGTGGGACATTGGCGGGCGTGCCCGACGGCACGGGCAGCCTGAAATATTTCAAGGTGGTGGGCGTCACCCCGGCGCAAATTGCCCACATCGGGCATCTCCCCGTCGGCAAGGGGCTGCTCGGCGAGATCATGAATGAACGCCGCGTGCTGCGGTTAGAACGCATTACCGATCATCCACACAGTTATGGGTTTCCGGCGCACCATCCTAAAATGACAACCCTGCTCGGCGTGCCGATTCAGCTCGGTCAGCACCTCTTTGGGATGCTTTATCTGTGCGACCGCATCGACGGGCAGCCGTTCGACGAGCAGGATCAATGGCTGGTCGAAACGCTGGCGGGTTACGCGGCGCTTGCCATCGCGGGCGTGCAGTTGAGCGAGCAGACTGGACGGATCGTTCTGCTGGAAGAACGCGAGCGCGTCGGGCGCGAGCTGCATGATGGCATCATTCAATCGCTCTACGCCATCGGAATGCAGCTTCAGCTTATCCACCTGTCGAATAGGCTGCCGGATAGCAATCTAGTCGAGATTATTCGCAGCCTCGATACCGTCATCGAGGATATTCGCAACTACATCCTGAATCTGCGCGTCGCGAACTACGAGCGTCAGACCGTGCGCGAATGTCTGGAAGACGTGATCGCGCGCCTGCACATGCCGCCCTCGCTTCGCGTTCTGTTAGACGTGCCGGAACGCCAACCGCCGTTTTCGCCGCCTGTCCTCGAAGCGGTCTGTCAGATCGCGCAGGAAGCCCTCAGCAACGCCATTCGCCATGCAGGCGCGACGACCATCCGCCTGACGGCTTCCGAGAATGATGCCCACTTTCAACTGACGATTGAGGATGACGGGCGCGGCTTTGATGTGGAACGCCCGCACGCAGGGCTTGGCTTGAGCAATATTCAGCAGCGCGCGCGCATCCACGGTGGCAGAGTGACAATCCAGAGCGCGCCCGGCTTCGGCACGCGCGTCACAGTGTTGGTGCCCATGAGGACTCCTTAGTCTCTTACTGCCCATGTGACACAACCCAACCGCATCATACGGCTGAAGGCATGATATTTGTCATGCCCCCGCCAGTACCATGCGCTCGCCGTTGTGCTTTAGAATCAGGGTGGGGCAGGCAGGTTTGAACGGCTCTGCGCCTTCTTGGGATTCCCACGTTGGTAGCCACAGGAATGTAAACCATGAACGTATCCGACATCATGACCGCGACTCCGGTCACTATTCATAAAGACAGCACGATACACGAAGCGCTGGAGGCAATGCAGGACCTGTCGTGTCACCATTTGCCCGTGACCGGATCGGAAGGGCATCTGATTGGCATCCTCAGCGATCATGACTGTCGCAAGGCATTGAACTGGTCGCATCTCTGGCGGGACGACTGGGAAGACGATCAACGCGCCCGCTCTGTTCGCGTGGGGCGCATCATGACGCCCGGACCGATCGTGATTGAGCCTGACGCGCCCGCCGCGGAAGCGGCGCGGCTCATGCTCGCTCACAACGTGCGCTGCCTGCCGGTGATACGCGCTGAAACCCTCGTTGGCATCATCACCACGACCGATATTCTGATGGCGTTCGTCAACGCGCAGCGGACGGCTCAGCCGCTTATAACGGGCGAGTCGGCGGGCATGTGACATTTGACGACTCGGCTTGTGATGAAATGCACTAGTGGCGACATGCCCTCCGTGCGACAATGAACTCATCAAACGAATGGAACGCCATACCACGGAGGAAAATCATGGCTGCCAATCTCAAGACACAGTCCGGCAAAATTATACAGGATCCGCCCCTCGCCCGGTTTTTGTTCAGCGATACGCGCTCAGCGCCCATCTGGACTGCCCTGCGCGTGCTTATCGGTCTGTCGTGGCTCGAAGCAGGGCTGGGAAAAGTGACCCAGGCAGGCTGGATGGTGACGGGGGAGTCGCTTCAGGGCTACTGGGCGCGCGCGGTCGCCATTCCCGAGGGGGGACGTCCTGCCATCACGTTCGACTGGTACCGCAGCTTCCTTCAGGGTTTGCTTGACTCAGGCTCATATGTCTGGTTCGCCAAGCTGATCGCGATTGGGGAAGTGATGGTGGGTCTGGCGCTAATCCTGGGTGCGTTCGTCGGGATCGCCGCGTTCTTCGGGGCGTTCATGAACTTCAACTTCATCATGGCAGGTTCCGCCAGCACGAATGGTCTGCTGATGGCGGGCGCGGTGCTGCTGGTACTGGCGTGGAAGGTCGCGGGCTACTACGGTGCAGACTACTACCTGCTCCGCCGACTGGGGACACCGTGGCGTGGAAAGGCGGACGAGGAGCCGGCTGCCACTGGGCAGCGCATACCGAGCATCCTCTGATCCGGCAAATTATACCTTTGGACAAAAGGAGCGTCCGCAGCTTGCGGGCGCTCCTTTTGTTTCTATTCCGTAATCCATCAGAGTCAATGCTTTAAGCTGCTCTGACTTTGCATTTCACGACACGCCCTAAGACGCGCGAATTTCGCGGCGCAGCACGTCGCCGAAGTATGGCTCGAACAGCCGCGCGCCGACGATGTCGCTCAGCCACAGTTCGACAGGCACGGGGCTGTCCACCGGAATTGTCGCATCCGACGTAATCAGATAACGCCCGCGCTGCCAGTGGGTGCGCGCCCGCGTGGCGTCGGTCTCGCAAGCCGTCGTGGTGGTCGAATACATCCCGCTCGTCAGGTTTTCCGGCGCTGCGGTCTCGGTCAGCCCATCCGCGGCGGCAAGCTCGCCCAGCACCGGGTCAGCCAGCGCGGCGGCGGCGGCGGCGGGCGTCGCGAAAGCGTCCAGCGTGTAACGTACTTCCATGAAAGGCAGCGTGTTCAGGTCGCAGTTCGTGACCGCGCCGCTGATACGATAGGCGTGGCTGTTGTCATTCAGGAGCGCGCCGACCTGCTCCTGAAGCTCGGCGGGCGCGCCGCTGATCGCTTCCTCGGTCGTTATCGTCGTAACTGTATACTCGGCGCCCGGAGGCATTAGCTCGGTAAGTTGATTGAATGCCGCTGTGACCTCGTCCTGCGTGGCGGGTTCTACGACCGCAACGTCGGCATCGACGGTCGTGGGATCGGTGATGATGAGGACGGTATCGAGCGACGTTCCGGGCGTGGTTGCCGTTGCTGGGTCGCGAATCTCAATCGCGCCGACGTTGTCCTGACCTTCAAGCACTTCTCCAAAAATCGTATGACGGAAATCGAGATGCGGCGTTGGTACGGTAGTGATGAAGAATTGGCTTCCGTTCGTGCCCAGGATGCCTTGCTCCGGCTGGTTTGCATTCGCCATCGCCAGCCAGCCCGGCTGGTCGAACGTCAGGAAGCCGACAAACTCATCGGGGAACTGATAACCCGGGCTTCCAGAGCCGGTTCCGGTCGGATCGCCGCCCTGAACCATGAAGTCCTGAATAACGCGGTGGAAGGTGGTGTTGTTGTAATAGCCTTGCTGCGCCAGAAAGACAAAGTTGTTGACCGTCAGCGGCGTCAGGTTTTCAAACAGATCGACATAAACAGGACC
>CALMDI010000450.1 GCA_937864975.1 uncultured Chloroflexota bacterium
TGGTGCGTCAGAGCAGCAGCGGCGGCTATACCGCCAGCCTCAGCCCCGACGGGCGCGTGGAACTCTCCCGCGCCGGCGTCGCGGTGCAAACGGCGCTCGTCGCGCCAGCCGCCTCGGATCAGTGGCGGACGCTGCGCCTGTCGGCAATGGGCGGCGCGCTGCGCGTGTCCGTCGATGGGATCGAGGTCATTGCCTTTCTGGACGACGCGCCGCTGCCCGCAGGTGCCATGATGATTGCGGGTGCGGCGCAAAGCGCGGAAGGCGCGCCAGTGTCGCCGCTGCTGGTGGATGACATCAGCCTGTGGCAGCCCGCGACGGACGTGATCCCAACTGAAATGTTCACGGAAACGCTGCTGCCAACCGCCACGGACTGGCTGACGCCCCCGGCAGAAGAAACCGAAGCGCCGCTCGCGCCGGAGCCGTCGCTGAGCCTGCTCTACGCGGACAATTTCGACGCGGGTCTGTCGCCCGCGCTGACGTTTGGCGACGGCTGGCAGGCGGCTGCAATCGACGGCAATCCCGCGCTTCAGGCTGCCGAGGGCAGCGCGCCCGCGCAGTATGTGTCCGAGCCGCTCTACAACGCGGCTTCCGAAGCGCGTTTTAACGCGGCATCCGGCACGGTGCAGGTTGCCGTTCGCCAGAATGAAATCGGCGGCTACGTGGCGGCGCTGGATGTTGCCGGACAGGTGAGCCTGTACCGCGCCGGAACCGTGGTCGAAATGGTGATTGTTTCCCCTGTAACAGACGCATGGGTGACGCTGCGCCTGTCCGCGATTGAGGACACCGTGCGCGTCACGCTGAACGGCGTCGAGGTGATCGCCACGCGCGACCTTGCGCCCCTGCCACCGGGCGCGGTCGGTTTTGGCGCATCTTCGTCGGCGCTGGTCGACGAATTCAGCGTGTGGGTTCCTGCCGACGAAATGACCATCGCGCCGATGGCAATGGCGATGGCGGAAGTCGATACCGCGTCGGCTCAGCATTTCGTCGTGAACACGACGCTGACGTCGCAAACGATTTGCTCCGTGGGCAGAACATGCACCCTACCGGGCGCTATTCTCGCGGCAAATCAATCCAATGGCGTCGACACGATTTCGTTCAACATTTCGGGTACGCCACCGTTCATTCTGAACCTTAATACGTCAGGGCTTCATATCAAACAGTCGGTGATTCTCGATGCGACGACACAGCCCGGTTACGATGGCTCGCCGCTCATTGAGCTGCGTGACCCGGCAGGAGACGAGGAATACGGCATTTACGTCGAAAACACGGATAATGGCTTCGGATTTGACCCGACCTTGACCGTGACGATCAAGGGCTTGGCGATCACCGGATTCAATGGTCCTGGCATCCTGCTCGGCAACGGGCAGAACCACCTCATTGAAGGCAATTACGTAGGCGTGACTACGGATCTCTTCATTTTCGCCAACGACAGCGGAATTTCAACACGCGCGCCGAACGTGACCTTCCGAAACAATCTGATCGGCGGCAACGAGAATAACGGTCTCACGCTTGTGAACAACGGCGGGCGTAACGGCGAAAATGCCCAGATTATGGGCAACGTGATTATCCAGAATGACGGTTTCGGCATTTGGATCCGCGAAGGCTCTGGCGGCAATACCATCGGCAGCCCGGCATTCGTCGACGGCAATGTGATCTCTGGCAACAGCAATGCCGGCATCATGATTAACGGTCCCGGCGGCAGCAACATCATCCAGGGAAATTACATCGGTACGAATGGCGCGGGTGACGCGGCATTCGGAAACCAGGTGGGAATAGCCATATCGGACAGCCACGGGAACCAGATTGGCGGCACGACCGACACCGAACCCGAAAATCTCTGCATCGGCGCCTGCAATCTGATCTCGTCAAACCTCAGTCAAGGCATCAATATTGTCGGCAACAACAATATTGTCGAGGGCAATTTCATCGGCACCGACGTATTCGGCTCGAATCCGCTCGGCAATCTGGTGAATGGAATCACGATCAACGGGTCGAACAATCGCGTCGGCGGGGCTACGAGCGCAGCACGCAATCTGCTCTCGGCAAACGGCAGTGAGACGAGCAACCGACCGGGCGTCAATGTGACCGGATCAAGCAACCGGATCATTGGGAATTACATCGGCACCGACCTGACGGGCACCCTCCCGCTCGGTAATTTCGGCGGTGGTGTTTATATCGGAACCGGCGCCATCAACAATGATATCGGCGGCTTGGATGAGGGTGAAGGCAACGTCATCGCCTTCAACGACAACCCCGGAGATCGCGGTGCCGTGCTGATCGATTCGGAAAGCGCGATTGGCAACTTGATTGTCGGTAACCGTATATTCCAGAACGCGGGGCTTGGAATCGAGTTGTACCCCATCGGTGTGACGCCAAACGACGCGGGCGACGGCGACAATGGCGCCAACCGGCGTCAGAATTTCCCGGTGATTACGAACGTCGCCACGACCGATACCACGACTGTTTCCGGCACGCTGAACAGCGTCGCCAATCAGCAGTACTTCATCGAGTTCTTCGCGAATACCGCCTGCGACCCCTCCGGCTATGGCGAGGGCGAACTGCTGGTTGGCTGGACGACCGTTACGACGAATGGCTCTGGAAACGCAGCCTTCACCGCGACGATGGTCAATGAAGTGCCGGGGGGTTCGTTTATCACGGGGACGGCGACCAACGCCACCGGCAATACATCCGAATTTTCCGCCTGCGTCCGCGCGAGCGCCGACTTGGCGATCAGCAAGATCGATCTGAGCGACCCCGCGCTGCCCGGCGCGAACATGGTTTACACACTCACCGTCACGAATCTGTCAGCCAGTCATGCACGCGGCGTGCGCGTGGTCGACACGCTGCCTACGGGCGTTACCTACGTCGGCGCATCGCCCGATCAAGGCTCGTGTGCGGTTCAGGGGAATGTTGTTACCTGCGATCTCGGCACGCTGACGGCGAGCGCAAGCACGGACGTCGATATCACCGTTACCGTGGCAGGCAGCGCGCCGAATACGTTCACGAACACGGCGACGGTGTCGGCGCAAACGCCTGACCTGAACGCGGCGAACAACACGGCATCGCAGTCCACAAGCCTTCGCCGCGCCGACGTGGCGGTGACCAGTACCGACTCCCCCGATCCGGTCATCGTCGGCGCTGTGCTTCGTTATACCCTGCGCGTCACCAACAACGGTCCGTTCCCGGCGACCGACGTGACGCTGGTGGACGTGCTCCCCGCTGGCGTGACGCTGGAAACTACCACCAACCCGGCGGGCACAAGCTGCGTGCGGGTAGATCGCACGGTGACGTGCCAGCTAGGCACGATCAACAATGCCGCGAGCGCGAGCGTGCTTCTGGACGTGCGGATCGCGGCTTCGACGCGCGGCACGCTGCGTAACGACGCCTCGGTTTCGACGTCCGCGCGCGACGCGACGACCACGAACAATGCCGCGCGCGCCAGCACGACAGTCAACCTGCCACCCGCGCCGGGCGCGCCAACGCTGATCGCGCCAGCCAACGGCATCACGACGAACAACACGACGCCGCTGTTTAGCTGGAATGCGCCGAGGACGGCAGGCGGTCCGTTCACCTATCAGATTCAGCTCGCGACCAACAGCGCCTTTACCGCGGGTCTCCAGAACTTTAGCGTCAGCAGCCCTTCCTTTACCCTGACGACGCCGCTCACCGGCGGGCGAAAATACTGGCGCGTGCGCGCGCGCAATATTGTCAATGCCGCTGGCGCGTGGAGCACGGCGCGCTCGGTCGTGATCGACCTCGCGCCGCCTGTGGCACCCATCCCGGCGCAGCCCGCGAACGGCTCGGTCGTCAATACCTTCACCCCGGCGCTGGTGTGGGGCGCCGTGAGCGACGCCGCGCAGTACCGTGTGGACGTGAACACGGCGTCTAATTTCGGCGGCACGATGCTGATGACCGACGCCCTCGCCACGACGACGAGCTATACGCTGCCCGGCGGAACATTGCCGCCGGTGCAGGGTCTCTACTACTGGCGCGTGCAGGCGCGCGACGCCGCGGGGAACTGGGGCGGCGAAAGCGCGGTCACGTCCTTTAATGTCTTTGTCGGAACCGCGCCCGCGAACGGCGCGTTTACCAGCCCACAGCCGACGTTCACGTGGGTAGACGCGGGCGCGGCGACCGACACGCTGCAAGTCGCCACCGACCGGGAATTCACAAACCTGGTCGTGAACGTCTCAGGGCTTGGTACGACCAGTTATTCGCTGCCATCTCCCCTGAATCCCGGCACCTATTACTGGCGCGTTCTCATCGGCAGCGAGGATCCGTCGCGCGTGGGTTATCGAACCCTGTTCGTGGGCGCTGAACCCGCCGCGCCGACGCTGCGCTCGCCCGGTAACGGCGCGGCGACGACAGATCGCACGCCGTTGCTGCGCTGGTACGGCGTGACACCGCCGCCGAATGTGGTGCCGGCAGGCTATCAGATTCAGCTTTCGCGCAGCAGCAATTTTTCGTCCGGCGTCCTGACCTTTACCGTCGATGCGTCCGCGCTTGCATTCACGCCGACGAGCAGCCTCGCGAAGGCGACCTGGTACTGGCGCGTCCGCGCGCTGTTCGATCCCAACTCGCCCATGCCGGGACGCTGGAGCGCGACGCGAAACGTCAAAATTCAGTGAGGCACAGCCCGATCGTACGAAGACCGCCGCGTAAAAAAGCGGCGGTTTTTGTTTGGCTCGCCTGCCCCAATACGATACATCTGAATTACGGTGACCGGCGTATATTGGCGTATACTTTAGGCACCTCGTGCATCCACATTTTCACGCTTGGACGACCCACCTTCTGGAGGGTATTGATGATCGCCTGTCCCCGCTGTACAACCGCGAACCCCGATAACGCGCGCTTCTGTATGAACTGCGGCAATCCCTTCATCCAGAAATGCCCGACCTGCGGGCAGGAGTCGCCCGCCAGCGCCAAATTCTGCTGGAACTGCGGGCACGCCTTCGCTCAGGCGCAGCCTGCCGCCCCTCCCATGACGGCGAGCGCAAGCCCGGAACCGGTCGGTGACCGGCTGGAACGCTATATGCCCAGGGAGCTTCGCGCGAAACTGGATGCCGCGCGGAGCAATCGCAGCATGGAAGGCGAGCGGCGCATCGTCACGATCCTGTTCTGCGACGTCAAAGGCTCGACCGCGATGGCAGAACAGCTGGACCCTGAAGAATGGGCGCAGATCATGAACACCATTTTCGAGTATATGATCGCGCCCGTGTACAACTACGAGGGCACCATCGCGCGGCTCATGGGCGATTCGATTCTGGCATTTTTCGGCGCGCCGATTGCCCACGAGGACGACCCACAGCGCGCGATCCTCGCCGGTGATGAAGTCAGCGGGGTGACGATCATGCGGATGGACGAAGGGCTCGACACCGGCCCCATGTTGCTCAAGCGGGAGTTGTCGCTTGATGGCAAGGATGCCGGTCAAGTCACGGAAGAACTTTCGGTATTGGGCGCAAAAACTCTCATCGACTGGCTCGCATCCCCCACTCCGGCCGAAGCCCAACCCAAAGACGGCGTCACTTATGCAGCCAAGGTCGACAAGGCCGAAGCACGGATCGATTGGAGCCGAAGCGCCGAGGAGATTGCCCGCCAGGTCCGCGCCTTCGCGCCGGCGCCCGGAGCATGGTTCGAGGTCAATGGCGAACGGGTGAAATTGCTCGAGGCGGAAGCACTTTCCCGCCCCCCCCGCGAAAGCGGGGGCCCCGCTGTTTCTACGGGTGAGCAGCGGGATTCCCGCTTGCACGGGAATGGCGGGGAGGTGGTGGACGACTGCCTGACCATATCTTGTGCGACCGGCTACATCCGTCCACTCAAAGTCCAGCGTGCCGGGCGAGGCCCGATGACCGCCGCAGAATTCTTGCGCGGCTTCCCTATCCCCCAGGGCACGATCCTGTCGTGACCCGCTGGCGGCTGACGATCGAGTGGGATGGCACCCCGTTCCTTGGCTGGCAGCGCCAGGACCATGGTCCGACGGTGCAGCAGGCGATCGAGGAAGCGGTCGCGCGGATGACCGGCGAGCGCGCCACCGTGACTGGCGCCGGACGCACCGACACGGGCGTCCACGCGCTGGCGATGGCGGCGCATGTCGATATTGCCAAGCCGCTCACCGAGCATCGACTTCGGGAAGGACTGAACGCCCTGGTTCGGCCCGATCCGATCTCAATACTCGCAGTCGAAACGGTCGCTGACGACTGGCACGCGCGCTTTTCCTGCACCGGCCGGCGATATTTGTACCGAATCCTCAATCGCCGTCCACCGCCCGCGCTCGACCGCAATCGGGTCTGGTGCATCGCGGAGTCGCTCGACGTGGCGGCGATGCAGAGAGCCGCGGCGCATCTCGTCGGACGTCATGACTTCACGACGTTTCGGTCGGTCCATTGCCAGTCGGACAGCCCGGTCAAGACGCTCGACCGCCTCGATGTCGAAACGGGGAGCGAGGAAATTCAC
>CALMDI010000451.1 GCA_937864975.1 uncultured Chloroflexota bacterium
GTGGAACCCGGGATGGTCCAAGAGTCACCTACTGCCGGATCTGCGAGCCGCTCTGCGGGATGGTTGCGACCGTGACCGACGGCGAGGTGACCAAGCTTCGGCCCGACCCCGAGCACCCGCTGTCGAAGGGGTTCGCCTGCCCGAAGGGCATCGCGATGACCGAGATCCAGAACGATCCGGACCGGGTCGTCCACCCGCTCAGGCGCCGGCCGGACGGCACGTTCGAGCGCGTCTCCTGGGAGGCGGCGCTGGCCGAGCTCGGCGAGCGCCTCGGCCGGATCAAGGAGAGCCACGGCGGCGGCTCGATCGGCTGGTACATGGGGAACCCCGGCGCCTTCAGCTACTCGCACCCGCTCTGGGTCAAGGGCTTCATCGACGGCCTCGGCTCCCGGCACTACTACACGGCCTCCAGCCAGGACGTCTCGAATCGGTTCGCCGCCTCGTCGCTGCTGTACGGCTCGCCGTTCGTGCTCCCGATTCCCGACTTGGCGCGCTGCGAGATGCTCTTCATGCTCGGCGCCAACCCGCTGGTCAGCCACGGCAGCGTGATGAGCGCGCCGCGATCCAGCCAGTCGAATGCGCGCTGATTGAACGCGCTGGAATAGCCAATACCGAAAAAGATGCCCGGAACGGCTGCCGGGAGAATGGCGATGAAATCGACGATCCGACGTCCGGGCCAGCTGCGCCGCTGCACCAGATAGCCGATCAGGACCGCCAGCAAGCCGGAGAGGATTGCCGCTGTGCCACCAAAGACCAGCGTATTTCTGAGCGAAACCGCGTGCGCGCCCACGTACTCGAAGTTCTCCAGCGTGAAGTTCAGGTTGTTTGGAAAGGCGACCACAAACGCGCTCGCGAGCAGAATGCCGTACACCAGCAGAATCAGCACCGAAAGCGCCATACACGCCGCGAAGCACAGCCGCGAGACGATCTTCGGCACAGGTGGGCGTGGAATCGAGCCGGTGCGTCCGGTCACCGTCACGTAGGAGCGAGACCCCTCCAGGCGCAGGCGGACGATGTACATGCCCAGCGCAAGCAAAAGCAAAATCGTGCTGACCGCCGCTGCTCCCGACAGGTCGCCGAAGCCTGTAATTAACCCATAAGCCTGGGTGGACAGCACCCGATAGTTGCCGCCGATCAGAGCCGGATTACCGAAGTCTTCAAGAATATAGATGCCTGTCATCAGGACTGCCGCCAGCAATCCGGGGCGCAGCAGGGGCAGCGTTACCGTCCGAAAGACCTGCCAGTGTCCCGCGCCGAGATTATGCGCGGCCTGTTCCAGGCGCGCATCGCTTCGGGATAGAACGTCGGCAATCAGTTGATAGGCAAAGGGAAAGAAGGCGATGGTTTGCACGCCCCACAGCCCACCGATTCCCAGGACGTTCGGGGACATGCCAAACACGTGATACGAGATCACGCCGCGGGGACCGAAAAGCAAAATGTAGCTCGCCGCCACGACGAACGGGGGCGACAGCAGCGGCAGCAGTCCGACCACCCGGAAGAATGGTTTCCATCGCATCTGGCTGTAGACCATCGCGTAGGCGTAGATGAAGCCGAGAATGGTGGCGGTCGTCGTACTGAGAAGGGTTATCTGGACCGAGTTGACGAGCGGTCGAACCCAGGTTTGCCCGGCGAGGAAATCAAAATAACCCTGTAATCCCGGCAGCAGCACCACGCGCGCTTGTGGATAGATGATGAAGACTGAGAGCAAAATAACGACGAACAGTATGGCGAGCGTGAGGCCCGGTTCTCGGAGGGCTTTGTGCATGGATCCTCAAGGCGGCTGAGTCGTGCTGTTGACGGCATGGATACAGCAAGCGAATACAGACAAATGGAGGGGTGCATGGTCTGCACCCCTCCGCAGGAACACCGGCGTCATGCGCTAGACGTTACCGGTGGCTTCCTGCCACATCCTCAGGATGCGATCCTTGTTATCGCTTGCCCAGGCACGATCGTAGTTCACGAGGCTCACCGACTCGAGTGTCGGCGCACCGGGCGCGGGTGGAACCGTCGGCAGCACCGAGAGACGGTTCGATAGTTGGACATTCAGTTCCCCTGCCTCTTCGGTCAATACCCAATCGACAAACACCTTCGCGGCTTCTGTATTGGGTCCGCCATTGATGATGCTGATTGCGCCAATTTCATGCGCCGTGTCGGTGGGAACCGCCAGTTCAACCGGATTGCCCTGAGACCTTGCCGTCAGAATATCGTGACTCCAGTTTGGCGCGGCGACAAACTGCCCCTGTGCGACAAGCTGGATCGCCTGCGGCGACGTGGCAACATATTGAGCGATGTTCTCGTTAAGCTGCGCCATGTAATCCATCGCGGCGGCTTCCGCAGCACTGTAGTCCACGACCGCCGGGGTCGCCTCCGCATCCGGCATGGCGGCGGGGTCAGGCGTTGCCTCCAGTGATGGGATCAGACCCAACTGCTGGGCGAACCGGAAAATTTGGGTGGCGATGAAAATGTAGCCGCCGCCCGTCGTGGTGGGGTCGGGATAGGCAAGCTTACCTTGCCAGGCTGGGTCGAGCAGATCATCCCAGGTGGCAGGCGGAGTCACGCCGCTCATTTCCTCGGCGAAGCGGTCGGTGTTGTAAACAAATCCAAAAATGCCGAGATACCAGCCTGTCCAATAGCCGTTCGCGTCCTTGTAACGCGCATCGACTGCGGCGGCATTGGGCGATTGATAGGCGACGAGCAAGCCTTCTTTGCCGAGCGGATCGTGGAATTCACTGGACCCGCCGATGAACACGTCGGCGTTCGGTGAGTCTTTCTCCGTCCGAATACGGGTTTGCAGTTCGCCCGCCGCAGCAAGCGGCAGCAGTTCGACCGTAATTTCCGGGTATGCCTGATTGAAGGCTTCGATGAAGGCGTTGTTGGTCGTCTCGTTCAGCGCCGAATAGACCGAAATCGATCCACTTGCCTGTGCAAGCAGACGCGGCACATTCAGCAGCCCGCTGGTTGCAAGCACGCCGGCGGAACCGGCAGCCATGCGTAGTAGGTCGCGGCGGCTTATGCCTGAACGAACGGAGGAATTCATTGTCTTTTTCATAGTGATTTTTCCTTATAGCACTCGTTGAACATAAGTGTATCGCTGCCCGTATCCACGTCAACAACGTCCCGAAGATTCAGGACGCGAGTTGGGCTGACGTGAAGGAAAGCCCCCTAATCATAATCAGAAATCGGTATGGTTCCCACAAGGACAAAACCAGCCCTTCTGGTTACTGCCCGAATTGTCTCATTCTAGAGGCTGTTATGAACTTCCCCCTCACCCTAAATCCCTTGCGCGGGGTTCCCGCCACGCACCGGGTTCCCGCTGACGCGGGAACTCCGGTCGAGCAAAGCTCGACCCCTTGCAGGCGGTGAATATTGAATCCATTGACAATGGCGCTACGTTTGAAGGCGACATCACTTACGCTGACGAAGCCCGATTACGTTTCGGGGGACACCGGTTGTTGTACAAGCGGATACGATCAGAAACCAGAAGTGGGTTATACCATCTCCCAAAACGAGGGATTTATGAATTCACCGCTTGCCAGTTCCGCAAAGAAACCCACGGACGTTGTATCGAGCGGTACTGCGCTCACGAAGGCATGGACGAAGCGATTATCGAGGTACACTTCGACAAAGTATCCTCGCGCCAGCACACGAAGTTTGTGCTTTGCTCCCGTGGTCAAGCGCCAGTCGACTCGTTCCTCAGGCGCGAAGATCAGCGACGCGCCGTGCATGGTATAGCTGAGACCACCAAACTCGATCACCTTAGACTCGGCGTTCAAAAGAATTCCTAACTGGCTTTCGTCGCTGCGTCCAATCCATACACCGATGCCACGCCCCTGACAGATTCGGATGTCAACCTCCAGGACGCGCCCATCCCGCAAGTCGGTAAACTCCCTGGATACATGTCCGGGTCTTACGTTCCATTGGATACCGTGCAGACCCCCTCGGTTTTGCGCGTGAATGGACGTCCCATCGTTCGACCAGTCGATGACGGGGACATGTCCCGCCATCTTCATGGGCAACAGCGATGCATTGTCTAAAGCGTGGCTCAGGATATCCCCTTTCAACGCTTCGCAGCCTTGCCAGTAGTCCAGTCCAAGCTCGTACGGTCCGCGTTCGACGAGCTGCTTGGGCGGACCCCACCAAGCCGTTGGATAAGCTGCCGTCCAGTGGTGATACA
>CALMDI010000452.1 GCA_937864975.1 uncultured Chloroflexota bacterium
CGCGCGTAATTTTCGACGCCCACGAATTCGACGGGGCGGTTGGTTCGCAGGTTGCGCGAGCCGAGGCTGTTCCAAAAGGTATCGATTGCCGGGTAATAAACGAGGACTGCCATCAACAGCATGATCGGGACTAAGATCGTCAGGATCAGGCGGTCATCGCGCGAAAAAGACACACGCATTCGACTTGCTCCTGCTGGTTCACCAGCCCCCAACAATTTCTGCCGCCGGGGGCTGGTGTCTAAACGGGCACGTTTACTCGTACTCAGCCTTCAGATCGTTCCATTCCTCGGCGATGGCATCGATCACTTCGTCCGCCGAAATATCGGTCTGAACGGCTTCGAGGATCTGCTCGGTGACGAACTGGGTGAACGGTCCCCACCACAGCGCCTGACGCGGCAGGTTGTTGACGCGGGTGCTCTGGTCGGCGATGATGTCGTAACCCTCAATCGCGCCTTCCGCGTCCAGCGCCTGCTGAACGGACAGGCGCGACGGAACGAGACCCACGGCATTGTAGATATCGACCTGATTATCCGGGTTCAGATACCACTGGATGAACTGCCATGCAGCATCCTTCGCGTCGGAGTTGGCGGCGATGCCGATGGCTGCGCCCTGGCTCCAGGTCGCGCCGCCGCCCGGCAGAGGCAGGTAGGCGACGTTGGGTGCCTGCTGCGAAACTTCGGGGTTATTGGCGATTCGCACCGAGCCTTGCCACGCCTGATGGAAGGTGCCCACGCCGCTCCAGAAGGTGCTGTGCTGCGCGGTCGTGTTCGTCAGCAGTTCGGGGCTGATCAGGTCGTCGCGGAAGAAGCCGAGGAGCAAATCCATCGCCTGACGCGCCTGCGAGCCTTCGTCCGCGAACACGGGATTGAGCTCTTGGTCGAACATCGGATCGCCCATCGACAGCGCCATCAGATACCACGACCAGTCAATGGGCGCCATGGCAATCGGATAATCTTCGATGCCCTGTTCCTTGATCGCCATCGCCTGATCGCGGAGTTCTTCCCACGTCGCGGGTGGCGCGTCGAAGCCTGCCTGGCTCGCCTTCTCGACGTTGTAGTCCGCCATAACAAGCTGCGAGTAAGCCGGAATGCCATAGATATTGCCGTCGACCGTCCAGAAGTCGGTACCCTCGAAGTCAGTCATGTCCAGATCGGGCGTGCTCTCGATGTAGCTGTTGAGCGGTTCCATGACGCCAGTGGCGACGATGTTGGACGGCGCTTCTTCCGACAGGAAGATCACGTCGGCGGGTTCCTGACCGCTGGCTTGGGCGACCTGAACGCGGCTGTAAAGCTGGTCAGACGGCAGGGATTGAACTTCGACGGCGATGCCGGTCTCGGCGGTGAAGGCGTCGAGTTTCGCCTGATCAGGCGGAACCGCCCACGGCGGTGTTAGATAGGTGATAGCCGTGTCCTGGGCGAGCACCTGACCGCCGGTGAGCGCGGCGAACAGGCACAGCACTGCGAAGAGCGTAAAACGGGAGCGCAAACTGTTCATGGGGGTCTCCTTAAGAATCATCCTAGCCTTCCTTCGGTAAATGGCGTCGATCTGACCCTGCGATTCGCGCTTACTCGCTTTCGGCGAGCCGGTTTGCCACCAGTTCGCTCAACGCCGCCACCGCGTTTGCCTCGTCGGCGCCGTCGGCTTCCAGCGTGACCACGTCGCCGGAGCGAATGTCCAGCGTCATGATCGACAGGATGCTCTTGGCGTTCGCGCGCCTGCCATTTTTGACCAGCGTAATCTGGCTGGCGAAGGTCTGCGCCGTTTCGACGAAGACCGCGGCGGGGCGGGCGTGCAAGCCGCGCGCGTTGCGGACCGCAAGATCCGTTTGTTGCATAAACGTCCTCCTTTTAGGATTCAATGTTCATAATGGAAAGCCCATCCTGGGTAGCGGTCACGCCGAGCAGCGCCGCCACGGTCGCGCCGATATCGGCGAGACTCGACCGGTCGGCAAACGGCTGCGCCGGATGTCCGGGGCGATAAATCAGGATTGGAACCTGCTCGCGCGTGTGCTTGCCCGTGGCGCGCGTCGGGTCGTTGCCGTGGTCGGCGGTGATGATGAGCGTGTCTCGCGGCGCGAGCAGCGGCAGCAGCGCGGCGATACCCTCATCCGCCTGTCGAAGGACGGCGGCATAGCGCGCGGGGTCGCCTTCGTGCCCCGCAAGGTCGGTTTCCTGCACGGTAGCCGCCAGAAAATCGAACGTATCGTCGCGCGTTCCGTCGAGAATAGCGCGCATGACGGCGGGGGTCGACACGGCGGGATTCCGCGTCGCTGGCTCACAGGCGATCAGGTCTGCCATTTTGCCGATCAGGCTGACGCGCTTCCCGGCACGGGCGGCAATCGACGCGACCTGTCGAGCCGGGTCGACGCCGTAGCCCATGTGACGAATGACAAGCCGCTCGTCATAGACGCCCAGCGCCGGGCTGTTGATACCCACCTGACCGTTCGGGCGGCGTTCCAGTTGGGCGAGAATGGCGTCCAGCGTCAGTTCCGGTCCGCCGAACACGATTACGCGCGCGACGCTGACCAGATCGCGGACGACGGCTCCGATGGCGAGGGCGCGCTCGAACGAAAGCTGCGCCAGCGCGACGGTGAGATTGATGTTTTGTCCTGTGTCCGCTTCGAGATTGTCCGCGATCACGACCGCCTGATCGACCACCAGCACGCCGCCTTCCAGCCGCGCGACGTCGTGCCCGCGCTGGCGCAGGGCGAGGTCGATCCGGTCGGCGGCATCCACCATCAGCGCGGGTTCGCTCGCCAGAGGCAGCGTGCCGAGCAGCGCCTGATGCCCCAGGTAGCTGTCCGCGCCGTGATAACCGAGATTCGCCCGCCCGTAGGAAGCGAGCGGAGGCTCCGCCAGCGATAAGCCCGGCGCGTGCTCCACGCAGCCCAGTCCGAGCCGGGCGAGCGTGGGCGTATCCAGACCGCCAACGGCTTCCGCGACGTGTTTCAGGGTGTTCGCGCCGATGTCCTGCGGGCGATCCAGCGCCACGTCGTCCATCGCGCCCACGCCAAGCCCGTCGAGGACGAGCAGGATCACGCGCGGTCTAGGGATGCGGGTCATACACACCTGCTTTCAACCCGTTCGACACCGGACGACCGCGGAAATCCCATAGACCAGACAGGCTCGGCTGCCCGCTGTGAAGTCCTTTGACGACGGCGACGTTACTGCGCGTGACAAAAATCTGCGTGCGGAACGCGGCGATGACCGTATCGCCCACCTGCGCGCGTGCGGGCAGGGCGTCCACCTGCCCGTAATAGTCGATCATGTCCGCGGGTGGATGCGAGGCGGGAACGGGTGGCTCGGAAAGATGTTCGGCGCGGGACGCGACGAGCGCCGCTTCGAGCCGGGAGCGCCGGTAGAACCCGCCGCCATACATATACCCCGTGCGCCCCTGAATGTGCGAGACTTCGCTGACGTAGACCATCGCCGGGGTTTCGGGCTGCGCGCCGTCGCCGTGAAGCGGCGTTGTGCCTGTCAGCGCGTGACCTGGCTCCGCGTGGGTCACTCCATACGAAGCGAGCAGCGGCAGGGCGGCGACACAGGTGTTGCCCGGCGCGCTGACACATGCCAGCGAATAGCCAAGCGCCCTTTCCAACGACTCGCGCGCCATCAAGATGGTTTCCAGATTAGGAAGCTCGCTCAACGCGCCGTCTTCCACCGTCAGGCATGGGTAAGACGTGACGCCCGCGACCCGGACGCGCGGCAGAGCGTTGATGGCGCGGGCGGCGTCAATCACGTCGTCCAGCGCGATGCCGCCGACCTGACCCGGAAAGAATTCGTCCACCGGTCGGTAAACGCGCAGGATCAGGTCGACGTCTCGATTGGCCCGCTGCGCCGCCGCGCTCACCTGCCGCGCCTTCTCGACGCCGAAGACGGTGACGTACTCCGGCGCGAGGCGAAGAATCGCCTCAATCTCGTGGGTAGGAATCTGGGTGAGATGCCCCACGTTGCCGAGCGCCACCTGCTTCGCGGCGAGCAGGTAGGCTTCGGTAGTATCGATAGAAGTGCCTGTCGTTAGCCCGCCTTCGCGAATGGCGTCGATGGCGGCGGGGTTATGCCCAAGCTGTTTGGTGATGAAGAACAGCCCGACGCCGGACTGGCGCGAGGCGTCGTGAAGGAGACGCGCGTTCTCCCGAACGGTGTCGTAGTCGATCAGATAGGTGTTCGGCGGCAGTGTCCCCGCGCGGTGATAATCCAGCGCGGCTTCGATCAACCGACGATTACGCCTCAGCGTAATTTCGAGAAACACTCTGACCTCTTACCCCTCATGACCGGGCGCTCACATTCCATGCCAACCTCGTTATGCCGATACGCCGGCGTCGCGCATCGCGGCGCGCAGAATGCTCAACACCGTCTCCGTGCCCGCGCGCATGGGCGAAATCCGCATCATATATTGGGCGCGCTCTGGAAACATTTCACGGAACGTGCCCGACATGCGATAGAACACCGGCGACAATTCGTAGCGCGACTCCGCGCCAACCGGGTGGGGCAGCGCGCCGTGGCGCGTCGCCGCCTTTGCCACCTGCTCGCCAACGGGCTGGTCGAACTCGACGACCAGATGCACCCCCTGAATCAGCGAGGCGCGCAGCCTCGCGCCGGGAATGTCCTGTTCCAGAAGTTCCGCGATCACGCGCGCGGCTCCGGCGTGGTTGACAGGGACGTAGACCAGCGAGCGCAGCGCGTCCATCGCTTCGGGACCCTGAACCTGACTGCCGCCGGAATAATTGAGGCTGTGAATCCGGTCGATGATCGCCTTCCGACCGAGGACAAGCCCGACGCCTTCGGGACCGAACAGTTTGAACAGCGAAAAGGCGCTCGCGTCCGCGCCCTGCTGCACGCCAATCCGCGCGATTTTGAACGCGGCGTAATTGTCGTCCACGAGAATTGGAAGGTCAGGCGCGTGTTCCTTGATGACCTGGACGACTTCATCGAGCGCATAGGTGTCGTCGTCACTCTGGTAGGTGTGCTGGATGAGCACCGAGGACAGTTCGCCCTCCTGTACCGCCTGCGCGACCGCGTCCAGGTCATTCAGGTCGACGTACACCAGATCGAGCGCCATGCTTTCCAGCGAGCGCATCGTCGTCGGGTAGGTTGGCGGCTTGTGAATGAGCACGCGGCTGCCGGGGCGGGTGGTCGCCACCAGCGCCAGCCGAATCGCGCCCGTTCCCGCGCCGCGCACCAGCGCCGCGGCTTCGGCGTCGAAGAATTCCGCGAGGATTTCCTCGACTTCGGCGGTGCGCTGCGGGCGGTTCAGCCCCGCGTAGACGCCGGAATCGCCCGCCTGAAGCTGCGCGTAGCCGTCGAGGCGGCGGCGAATCGTGTCCACCAGCCGGTACTGCATCGCCCACGCTTCGTCAAGCGTCAGGGGCTTAAACATTTCACGACCCAGCTCAAGCATGAGCGCGTCCCTCCAGAAAACGGCGCGGATTGTCGACCAGAATCGTAGGAAGCGTGGCATCGTCCAGCCCGCGCCCCGGAAGCTCGGGC
>CALMDI010000453.1 GCA_937864975.1 uncultured Chloroflexota bacterium
CGACGTGCTCGACCCGGCGCTGCTGCGTCCCGGTCGCTTCGACCGCCAAGTGACGGTCTTGCCGCCGGATCGCGCGGGACGGCTGAGCATCCTCAAAATTCATACGCGCGGCAAGCCGCTCGCGCCGGAAGTCAATCTCGACTCGCTGGCGAAGGCGACGATTGGCTTTTCCGGCGCCGACCTGGCGAACCTCGCCAACGAAGCGGCGCTGACCGCGGCGCGTCTGTCGCATAAGAAGATTTCGATGCGCGATTTCCTGGACGCGCTCGACCGGATCATCCTGGGCATCGAAAGCCCGCCGCTCTCGAACCAGCGCGAACGACTGGTGACCGCCTATCACGAGGCGGGACACGCCGTGGTCGCGGCGCTGCTGCCGGGCGCCGACCCGGTCCTGAAGGTGACGATTGTGCCGCGCGGCATGGCGCTCGGCGTCACGGCAATGCTGCCGGAAGAAGAGCGCCGCAATTACACGCGCGGCTACCTGGTTGGACAGATGGCGGTGGCGCTTGGCGGACGCTCGGCGGAAGAGATCGTCTTCAACGAGATCACGACCGGCGCGTCGAACGACCTGAAGCGCGTGACCGACCTGGCGCGGCGCATGGTGACGCAGTTCGGCATGAGCGAGACCTTCGGACCGCTCAACTTTGGCGACGACGAGCGCCAGCCGTTCCTCGGCTATTCGATGGCGACCGGGCACCACTTCAGCGACGAAACCGCCGCGCAGATCGACGCCGAAGTGCGGCGGCTGGTCGAGCAGGCGCATGAAGAAGCGCTCGCGCTGCTGCGAACGCACCAGGACAAGCTCGAAGCGCTGGCACAGGAGCTTCTGGAACACGAGATCGTCGACCGCGACCGCGTGCTGGAGATCGTCGGCGCGCAGTTATCGCCAGACCCGGAAGCCGAAGAAGTCCGTGAAATTGTGCATTCGCAGCCGATCACGCCTCCGGCAGGCACGACAGGCGCTGTCCCCTGAACGGTTGAGGAGACGAACGAATGGGCTTGGCGTGCCAACCCCTACTTGGTATCTAACTGACAACTCTCGGAATTTACGACGGCTCTTCCTGCGGCTTGTGCTGCGCGATGATCGGCTGCGCGACGTGCGACGGAACCGTCTCGTAGTGGCTGAACGTCATCGTATACAAGCCGCGCCCGCCGGTCATCGAGCGCAGGTCGGTGCTGTAGCGCATCATTTCCGCCAGCGGCACCTGCGCCGTGATCGTGCTCTTTTTCCCCTCGGTGTCCATGCCCTGAACGCGCGCGCGACGGGTATTCAGGTCGCTCAGAATGTCGCCCATCATCGGCTCCGGCACGACGATTCGTACCTGCATCACCGGTTCCGTGAGGACAGGCTTGGCGGCGTTAAACGCCTCGCGGAACGCGCCGCGCCCGGCAATCTGGAAGGCGATATCCTTCGAGTCGACCGGATGCATCTTGCCATCGACCACAATCGCCTTGACGTCGACAATTGGGTAACCGGCGATGACGCCTTCGCTTAACACCTGATTGATGCCCTTCTCAATCGATGGGAAGAACGAGCTTGAGATTGCGCCGCCGAACACCTGGCTGGAGAACTCAAACCCGCTGCCCGCGTTCGGCTCAAGCCGCAGCGCCACCTCGCCAAACTGACCCGCGCCGCCGCTCTGCTTCTTGTGGCGGTACGTCGCCGTCCCGTTCTGCGTGATCGTTTCCTTATAGGGCACCTTCGGCACTTCCGTATCGATGTTGACGCCCAGCTTCTGCGCGCGGCTGATGGCGACGGTTACGTGCATGTCGCCCATCCCTTCGAGCACCGTCTGCTTAATGCTGGCGTCCTGCCGCCAGCGCAGCGTCGGGTCGCTCTCGATGAGCGTCGTCAGCACCTGCCCCATCTTCGCGCTGTCCGCCTGCGTGCGCGGCAGCAGCGCGACGGTGTACAGCGGTTCGGGCATCTCCGGTCGCGTCACCTGAATCGGTTTGTCCTTGGTGCTTAAGGTGTCGCCTGCCTTGGTTGCCGTCAGCTTCGTGACGACGCCGATATCGCCCGCGTGCAGCACGTTGCCCGGCGCGTTGATCTGCTCTTTGCCGCGCAGAATCATCAGGGTGCCGAAGCGCTCGTCGCTGCCGCGCGTGGCGTTGTAAACCGTGCTGCCGCCGCTGATCGACCCGGAGAAGATGCGGAAATAGCTCATCGTGCCGACAAAGCGGTCGGTCGTCGTCTTGAACACGTACGCCGCGAGCGGACCGCTGTCCTGCTGTGGTGGCATCAAAAAGCCAAGCTCGCCATCGGGCTGAAGAATCTGCACGCGGCGGTCGGTGGGCGGCGACACGTAGGCAACGAGTGCTTCCATGAGCGGAATGGTGCCGACGTTCTTCGCGCCCGATGTCACGAAGACGGGCACCGTTTTCAGGTAGGCGTCGCGCGCCGCCTTGCGCATCCCATCGCGGATCTCATCCGACGTCAGGTCGCCCTCGGCAAAATACTTTTCGATGAACGCATCGTCCGCTTCCGCCGCCGCTTCGATGAGCACCGTCCGGGCTACGGCGGCGCTCGCTTCCAGCTCGCCCGGCAGATCGGAGCGATCCTTACCGGCGTCGTAATAGGCTTTCATGGTCACGAGGTTAATCACGCCGCGGAAACTGGCTTCGGAACCGACCGGCACCATAACCGGGATAAATTTGTAATCGGGGAAGCTTTCGCGCAGGTCGTTGAGCGTGCGCTCGAAATTGGCGTTCTCGCGGTCGAGCTTGTTGATGGTCACAATAATCGGCTGCTGGTAGACTTCTGCCCACTCCCACGCCAGCATCGTCCCAACCTCGACGCCCGACACGGCATCGACCACGACCACCACCGAGTCGGCAACCCGGATGGCGCTTTTCACGTCACCCTGAAAATCGGTGTAGCCCGGCGTGTCGAGAATGTTAATTTTCGTGTCGTTAAATTCGATGGGGACGAGCGACGTACCGAGCGACATGCCCCGCTCGCGCTCCTCTTCGTCCCAATCCGAAACCGTGTTCTTATCCTCGACGCGCCCCGCGCGCGTCACCGCGCCAGTGTTGTAGAGAAGCGCCTCGACCAGCGACGTCTTTCCCGACCCCTGATGCCCGACAAAAGCAACATTCCTCAGTTTGTCACTGGTATACTCTTTCATAAGGGAACCCTCCAGAAATGAATCATTGTTTGGTCTTGCGACTAGGGCGGGGATTTTAAGACGCGGCTAAGATGTTGTCAAAAGATAGACGACCAGGCTTCATGATGCGGTCGCAGGAAAATTGAGACGGATGGTTTTGGTATCTTCACGCTTCCCAGCAGATAGGAATTGAGATGATGGACGAGCACGCGGACATCTGGCGGTTTCTCGACCGCCACCTGACGGCGATTTTTAACGGCGACTGGGAAACGTACCGCGCGACTACTGCCGATGACCTCTCGCTCTACGAGTACTGGATTATCCCGCACCGGCAGGACGGGCTGGCGTTTCATCAATTCATGATTGAGAACCGCTGGGCAGGCAATACCACCGCGCAGCGCTACGACCTGTTCGAGAAACGCTGCCAGCGTTACGGCGACACCGCAATCGTCAGCTATACCTTTATGCTCACGCAGGTTACGACGGACGGCGCGCGCCACCGGACGCACAATGAATCGCGCGTGCTCATACGGCAGAGCGACGCCTGGAAAGTGGTGCATGTCCACAAATCGCCCGCGTCGTGGAGCGAAAATCATTAGGAGTCCATAATTCAATAATACGTATTTAATCCGAAGACTCCCTCATATCTACAGATTATTGATTATTCATTGACAGGAGTTAATTTCTCATGGTAATCTTAATCAATCTTTGAGGGAAGGAGGATCGATCATCATGCTGTACATGCCTCGCGAAGAAGGACAAGGGTTGGTGGAGTACGCGCTTATCCTCGTGCTCGTCGCCGTCGTCGTCATCGTCATTCTGGCGCTGCTCGGACCCGCCATCGGCAACATTTT
>CALMDI010000454.1 GCA_937864975.1 uncultured Chloroflexota bacterium
CCAGGGGAACGTGCTCGTCCTGATAGGGCGCTACGACGAAGCTCTCCCCCTGCTCGAACATGCCGTCAAGATGCATCCAGGGCATACGCGGAGTTGGGCGCGGCTGGGCAACGCGCTGCGACAGGTGGGACGTCTGGAAGATGCCCTGAAAGCCTACGAGCAGGCGGTCATGCTCGACCCGCTATTCGCCTGGGCATGGAACGAAATGGGGATCGCGCTGGAAGCGCTTGGACACCACGACGACGCGCTGCGGGCGTATCGTCACGCGGGCGACGCCGCGCCGGACGAGGCGCTTTACCTCTATCAGCAGGCGGAAGTGCTGGTCAGTCTGGGGCGCTATCCCGAAGCGCTGGCGCTGCTCGCCCAATCCCTGCAAATCGACAACCGCAGCCCGCACACCTGGGCAAAACATGGTCAGGTGCTGCGCCGTATGGAACGCATCGAGGAGTCGCTTGGCAGCTTCAACCGCGCGGTCGAGCTTGATCCCGATTATGCGTGGGCATGGAACGGGCGCGGCTTAACGCTGAGCGCGCTCGGACGCCACGAGGACGCCATCTTCTGCTTCCAGAAGGCAGCCGAAGTGGACGCGAGCGACGTCTGGTACTGGTATAACCTGGGCGACGAGCTGGTCGGCATGGGTCGCGCTGTCGAAGGCTTGACCGCGCTTGAGCAGGCGACCCGGCTGAACCCGCGCCATCCTGAAAGCTGGGCAAAAATGGGTCAGGCATTCCGCCGCCTGGAACGCTATGCCGAGTCGCTCGACGCTTACGACAAGTCGCTGGCGCTCCATCCTCGCTATGCGTGGGCGTGGAACGGTCGCGGGCAGGCGCTGGCGGCGCTTGGACGGCGCGAGGAAGCGCTGGCAAGCTACGAGCGCGCCGTACAGGAAGACGCGACGATTGTGTGGTATTACAGTAACCAGGTCGATTTGCTGCTGGACATGGGACGCCGGCACGAAGCCCTTGCCGCGATGGAAGGGGCGGTGCGCTCGTTACCGCGCAACGCGACGGCGTGGGCGCAGCGCGGCAAGGTTTTGCGCCGTCTTGCCGAGCATGAAGCGGCAGCCGAAAGCTATCGCAAGGCAGTCGAGATTGATCCCGCCTATGCGTGGGCGTGGAACGGGCTTGGGCTGGCGCTCGCGGCGCTGGATCGCTGGCTGGAAGCGCGCGACAGCTTCGCATTGGCGGTCGAGCATCATTCGTCGGACGTCTGGTTCTGGCATAATTACGGGGAAGCGTTGATCCACTGCGGCGACTACCGCCGCGCCGTGGACGCCTTTGAACACGCGCTGGAAATTGTCTCTGACCACGAGCCATCGGAGCAGAAATTGAGAGCCGCGCGCCGCAAGCTGATGGAGGAGAGCTAGATGTTCTCCGCGAAAGAAGTCTCAATTACCTACATGAGCGGACCGCTCGACGGGAAAGTGGTGCGCTTCGAGCAGCCGGATGTGGGCGAGGAACTCGTCATCGCCGTGGGGCGGCGCGACGGCTGCGACATTCACCTGCCGCTCGACAATCAGGTGTCGCGGGTTCACGCGCGAATCGGGATCGTCAACAACGAAGTCACGGCGAGCGAGTCGGTGTCGCATCCATTCGTCCTGTCGTTCTGGCTTCAGGACGCCGGCAGCCGCAATGGGACGTTCGTGGAGCGCGAAAAAGCGCCGATCAAAGGGCGCGTCAGCCTGCGCCCCGGCACGCTGTTTCGCATCGGGCGCACCTGGCTGCGCCTCGACGTTCCCATGTCGCTGTGAATCGAAGTGCTGAGTGCCACTCCCCTTTGACAGCGCAACCCCAACTGCCATACGCTAATCAGGTGGTTTATTGGCACCGCCGACTTGAGCTTCCGTTCAGGATGTAACCGCAAGAATCCGCGTGTCTGGTCGAAACGGCTGATCTACACTGGTTCCCGAACAACTACAAACGAGGTAGATGTGTGAACAAGTGGTGGGGACTGTTCTGGTTTCTTGGCATTGTCTGGGGATCGTCGTTCCTGTTCATCCGTATCGGCGTGCAGGAGATGGATCAGTATCAGGTCGTCTTCACACGCACCGCGATTGCCGCGATTGGATTGAATATCACGCTCGCGCTGCGTGGCAAACACCTGCCGCTCGACTGGAACTCCCTGCGCCCACTCATCATCATTGGATTAGGTAACGTCGTGGTTCCGTTTTTGCTGATTACCTGGGGCGAAAAGAGCGTCGAGAGCGGCTTGGCAAGCGTGCTGCAATCGACCGCCGCGTTGTTCAGCGTGCTGCTGGCGCATTTCGCGTTCCACGACGAGCGTTTTACGCTTCAGAAAATCGTCGGCGTGATCGTCGGGTTCGTCGGCGTGGTCGTGCTGGCAAGCCGAAGCTGGGCGAGCGGGCAGGTCGTCACGAGCGATCTGCTCGGTCAACTGGCGATTGTGGTGGCATCCCTTTTCTACGCCATTTTCACCATCTACGGCAAGCGTATGCTTCGCAGCCAGGTTGAACCGCTGATGATAGCGGCGGGATCAATCACCACAGGCGCTGTTGTCAGCGGCATTCTCATGATTGCGGCGCCGCTTTGGGGTGGCAAGGGACCCGTCGCCTACACCGACCTGAGCAGTGATGCCCTCATTGCCGTGGGTTTACTCGGCTTCCTCAATACCTTCCTCGCCTATCTGGTGTATTACCCGCTGGTGCAGCACCTGGGCGTTGCAAAAACGAGCATGGTCACGTACGTCGTGCCGGTCGTAGGATTAGTCCTCGGCGCTATTTTCCTGGAGGAAGTGGTGGATGCGCGGCTGCTGTTCGGCGCGGCGCTGATCTTCGCGGGCATCGGGGTCGTGAACGTGCGTCTGAGCCGCCGGTCGGAAATGCTTGCGGCAGATGTGCCAGAGGCGGGATAGGGAAAACAAAAAAGCGACAGGTCTTGTCGCTTCTTGTCGTGGTGCAGCTTGGCTGCGTTTGTCGCCTCGCACGCGCGAGAAACAGGTTGCGTTGGCAGCGGCGTACTCTCCCACGCGGCTACCCGCGCAGTACCATCCGCGCTCGTGAGCTTAACTGCCGGGTTCGGGATGGGACCGGGTGGACCCTCACGGCTCGAGCCACCAACACACCCTGCTCGCTCTCGCGTCGCTCAGCTTTGAGGGATGAGCCCTGAGCTTTGAGTTTCCTCATCGCTCAGCCCTCACACCTCAGCGCTTGTCAGCCGCATACAATTCCTTCACGCCTTCGGTATCGTGCCGCTTCAGAGTACCCGCCTCCCCGCAGCACACATGACATTCGCCCTCGACCGTTAGTACGGGTCCGCTCCACACATTGCTGCGCGTCCACGCCCCGCCTATCAAGCTGGTCGTCTTCCAGCGGTCTTACCTTCTTACGAAGTGAGGAGTCTCATCTTGAGGTCCGCTTCCCACTTAGATGCTTTCAGCGGTTATCGGCTCCGGAGATCGCTACTCGGCTGTGCCCCGGGCGGGACAACCGACACACGAGCGCTCCGTCCACCCCGGTCCTCTCGTACTAGGGGCAGCGCCTCTCAAACTCCTTACGCCCACAGCGGATAGAGACCGACCTGTCTCACGACGGTCTGAACCCAGCTCACGTACCACTTTAATGGGCGAACAGCCCAACCCTTGGGACCTTATCCAGCCCCAGGATGTGATGAGCCGACATCGAGGTGCCGAGCCTTGTCGTCGATGTGAACTCTTGGACAAGACTAGCCTGTTATCCCCGGGGTAGCTTTTATCCGGTAAGCTACGGCCCTTCCACTCGGAACCGTAGGATCACTAAGTCCGACTTTCGTCTCTGCTCGGCCTGTCCGCCTTGCAGTCAAGCGGGCTTCTGCCTTTGCACTCGTTGGCTGGTTTCCATTCAGCCTGAGCCCACCTTTGAACGCCTCCGTTACGCTTTAGGAGGCGACCGCCCCAGTCAAACTGCCCATCTGCCACGGTCCCATCCCTGGCTTCACAGGGTATGGTTAGGGTCAAGACATCCCCAGGCTGGTATTTCACCGGCGGCTCCACCCAGGCTGGCGCCCAGGCTTCTTAGCCTCCCAGCTATCCTACACAAGTGATGTCCTAACGCAATGACAAACTACAGTAAAGCTCCACGGGGTCTTTTTGTCCAGCTGCGGGTCACACGCATCTTCACGTGTACTTCAATTTCGCCGGGTCGCGCGTTGAGACAGTGCTCCACTCGTTACGCCTTTCGTGCGGGTCGGAACTTACCCGACAAGGAATTTCGCTACCTTAGGACCGTTATAGTTACGGCCGCCG
>CALMDI010000455.1 GCA_937864975.1 uncultured Chloroflexota bacterium
AATTAAGTTTAGTGCATCATTAAGTACGATATTTCGCCCGTTTGAAGATGACGATCTACAGCAGGCGGTGGACGTTTCCAACCGCGACTGGACTGCGACGGGCGACGACTTGCTGTTTACGCTCGACGAGTTCCGCCATTTTCGCCTGCCGGGCGACGAAACGGATATCGTGCGTCACGTCATAGTGGCGGCGAACGGCGAGGGTCGCGTGGTCGGCGTTGGCGGCTGTCTGCTGGACACCAAAACGGGCGAATGCCGCGCCTACTGCAACGTCGATCCCGACTTCTGGGGACAGGGCATCGGGACACAGCTTGTCGCATTCGTAGATGGGTGGATCGCGGAAAACCGTCATCTGGTTTCGGACGCCGTTCCGGTGTACAGCCAGCGAGGCAACATGCGCGGCAATCGCCCCGCCATCGAGGTCTTCGAGGCGGCAGGCTATCATCTCGTCCGAACCTCCTACCTTATGCAAATGGAGTTCGGTCAACCGGTTCAGCCGCCGCCCTTCCCAAACGGTCTACGCCTGCGATCATTTGACGTCTCAAACGACGCCCACGCGCTTTACGACGCGTTCAATGACAGCTTCGCCCACCACTGGAACTTTCGTCCGCAGTCGTTTGAACTCTGGAAGTACCGGGCGCTAGACAACCCGGCGAACGACTTCAGTTTGTGGCTGGTCGCGGAGGACGGCGACACCATCGCAGGCTTCAGCGCGGGCGGCTTGTTCGCCGCGTCGACCGGTACGATGGGTTGGGTCGATATGCTCGGCGTGCGCCCGGCATGGCGCAAGCAGGGCTTGGGGATGGCGCTGCTTCAGTCGAGCTTCGCGCAGTTTCAGCAGCGAGGCTATACAACCGTCGGGCTGGCGGTCGACGCGCAAAACCAGACCAATGCCGTCGCGTTGTATCAACGTGCCGGGATGCGTATTGACCGTGAAGCGGTCGTCTATCGCAAAATGCTGCGCGGCGACGAAGCCAACATCGTCAACGGCTGACCGGTTGGCGCGGCGGCTCGAATGTCCTGAGCCAACGGGTAGCAATCTTGACTTTCGCTCCCCGTCGTCCTATAATTTTGGCATTGCGCGGGTGTAGCTCAGTTGGTAGAGTACTTGCTTCCCAAGCAAGGTGTCGTGAGTTCGAATCTCATCACCCGCTCCTCTCAAAAACGACCTGACCGGTCGTTTTTTCATCTATCGGCTTGCCGATTCCTTGTCCGCGATAGGTCACACTCCTCAAATGCGCTCCGCAGGCGTCCTTGTCGGCGCGACTTCGGCATTGACGGAGCCGCACGCGAACGTTAGAATGCGGAGCGCGTTAGTTAAGGTTCTGACGCATCTTCGCAAGACAACAAACCAACCACGGGACGCTTTCCCGCGCAGGGCTGTAAGGAGTACGACAGTGGCAGAAAACTTTACGATTGACGCGCAGCCGCGCACGGTGATTGGCAAAAAGGTCAGCAGGCTTCGCCGCGAAGGGCTGGTCCCGGCGGTCATTTATGGCGCGCACGTCGATCCGGTTCACCTTCAGATTCCCTATCGTCCGCTTCAGGTGATGCTGATGAAAGCGGGCGGCACCCACCTGATCGAGATCGGCGTCGATGGGCAGTCGCACACGGTGCTCGCGCGGCAGGTGCAGCGCGACATACTTCGGGGCGATATTCTCCACGTCGATTTCCTCGCCGTCGATATGAATCAGAAGATCAGCACGCAGGTGCCCATTCACATCGTCGGCGAAAGCCCGGCGGTCGAAACGCGCGTCGGTAATCTGACGCACGCGCTCAGCAGCGTAACGGTCGAAGCGCTTCCCCGCGACCTCATCTTCGAGATTCAAGTCGATATCTCCGTGTTGAAGGAAGTCGGCGACAGCATTCACGTTCGCGACCTGAATTTCAGCGACAAGGTGACCATCCTCAACAACGACGACGAACTCATCGTTCACGTCACCGCGCTGCCGCAGGTTGTGGAAGAGGTCGAGACGCTTCAGGAAACGGGTGCTGCCGAGCCTGAGCTTGTCCGACGCGAGCGCGAGGACGAAGACGAAGAATAGCCATCGGCTGCAACGCCTTGCACATCCCACGCGGCTTGATAGCGCGTGGGATTTTTATTTCAGTACATGAGTCCCACAGCGCAATGGAAAACCCTTGTGAAAGGATAGAATGAAGCCCCCTATAATAAATATTTAAAGAGTCCATGAGGCTTCTTATGGTATTGGACACATCGATTCTCCATAATCCGCTTCGGCTCGACACGCTGCATCGCCTGGCGCTGCTCGACAGCCCTCCCGAAGCCTCATTCGACCGGCTGACACGCCTGACCAGCCGGTTTCTCAATACCCCTATCGCCTATTTCGCCGTTTTCGATAGCAGCCGATTTTTCTTCAAGAGTGAGGTCGGGCTGCCGCCGCCGCTGTCGCTGACGCGAGAACTGGCGATTTCGTATTCCCTGTGCCAATACGTCGTCGCCTCCGGCAAGCCTCTGGTGATCGAAGATACACGCCTGCACCCCCTGTCCGCCGGAAGCTACCTCGTTCAGGAATACCAGGTCATTTCCTACATTGGCATACCGCTGACGGCGAATGGGCAGGTGCTGGGCACATTTACCGTCATGGATGGACAGCCGCGCGCCTGGACAACGGTTGAGCTGGATACCCTGTCCGATATCGTCAGCATGGTGACCACCGAAATTGAGCTGCGCGGCGAGCTGTACGAGCGCAGCCGCACCGAGCTTGCCCTGCGCGAGAGTGAAGACTACTTAAATTCGGTGCTGGAATTATCGCTGGATGCGTTCGTGACGATGGATGCCGAAGGCATGGTAACCCGCTGGAACGGACAGGCGGAAGCGATGTTCGGCTGGACGGCAGCCGAAGCGATTGGACAGTCGTTAGGTTCCATGATTGTTCCGCCCCGCTATCGCGCCGCGCATGGGGCTGGGGTCAATCGTTTCCTTGCTACCGCCGAATCGAAAATCCTGAACCGACGCATTCAAATCAGCGGCGTTGACCGAACCGGTCGCGAGTTTCCTATCGAGCTGGAAGTGACCGCGATTCATGGCAAAGACCGTCCGACATTCAGCGCCTTTCTGCGCGACATCACCGAGCGGCAGCGCGCCGAGGATGAGCTGCGTCAGGCGCTCGCCCGCGAGCGTGAAGTCAACGATCTGAAAACCCGGTTTAGCTCGATGGTGTCGCACGAGTTCCGCACGCCGCTTGCCGTCATCCAATCGTCCAGCGATTTGTTAAGGCGCTATATCGAGCGCATGTCCGTCGAGCGTCGTGACGAACACCTCAGCCAGATTCAGGAACAGGTCAAACACCTCGTCAGTCTGCTGGACGACATTCTCACCCTGGGAAAAGCGGAGAGTGTGGGTATCGAACTTCGCCCGGAACCGCTTGATCTCGTCCAATTCTGTCACGATTTGGTCGCGGAGATGCAGCTGGCGGCAGGCGCGACCCGGATTGTCCTCACGGTTGGGGGCAGCGCGTCGATCATGATCGCGGACGCAAAACTGCTGCGTCAGACGCTGAATAATCTGCTGTCCAACGCAGTCAAGTATTCCCCGACCGGCAGTCGGGTCGAATTCACGCTTCATTTTGAAGCAACCGAGGTCGTCATGCAAATTACTGACCAGGGAATTGGCATCCCTGAGGCAGATCAAGCGCATCTGTTCGATATGTTCCACCGCGCCAATAACGTCGGCAGCATCGCCGGAACGGGGCTTGGTCTGCCCATTGTCAAGCACGCCGTCGAAGCGCACGGCGGCACCGTCCGCTGTGAGAGTGTCGAAGGCGTCGGCACGACGTTTACGGTTCGCTTACCCCGGTTAACGGGGATGATTGTTGCAGCCAGCGAGGCATCAGTCAACGGCGCTGTGAAACAAATCGCCGGGCACAGCTAGTGCTCGCGAGCACGCTCAATCGCCAACAACAAAGGGAGCCACTGTTAGAAGTGGCTCCCTTTTTACATTCGTTGTGCCGAGAATAAGCGAAATCAGCCGACCGCCGTTTGATCCTCGTCCGACAGATCGCCGTTCGATGCGACGTGCCCGTTGGACTCGCCGGGGTCGGCAAGCTCCGTGTCCGGCGAGCCTTCCATGACGGCAATCCCGGTCACCGCGTCGTCGTCCGCCAGATCCATCAAGGTCACCCCCTGCGTGTTTCGCCCGGTCTGACGAATCTGATCGAGATTTGTACGTAAAACGATACCCGCGCGGGTAATAATCAACAGGTCGTCCGCGGCATTGATGCAGCGCATGGCGACAATCGCGCCCGTGCGCTCGTTGCGCGCCAGCGTGCGAACGCCCAGTCCGTAACGGTGCTGGCGGTTGTACTCGCTGATGAGCGTGCGCTTGCCGTAGCCGTTGCGCGTTACGATCAGCGTGTGGGTGTCGCCTTCACAGATCACGTCCATCCCCGCGACCACATCATCCTCGTCCAGCTTGATGGCGTTCACACCCGCCGCCGGGCGTCCCATCACGCGCACGTCCGTTTCATTAAAGCGGATGCTCTGCCCCTGCTCCGTCACGAGGATCACGTCCTGCGAGCCGTCGGTGTACTTCACCCAGTTCAGCTTGTCGCCCCGCTCCAGCGACATCGCAATCAAGCCGCTCGGACGCACTTCCGCGAACTCGTCCAGGTGAACGCGCTTGATGCGTCCCTGCTTTGTCGCCATGATGAAGTAGCCCTCGTGATCGAACGAGGCGACGGGAAGCACCGCCGTCACGCGCTCATCCTGCTCAAGATTGAGCACAGCATGAATCATCGTGCCCTTGCTCGCGCGCAAGCCTTCGGGAATGGCAAACGCGCGCTCGCTGTAGACCTTGCCCTTGTTGCTGAAGAACAGGACGTAGTCAAGGGAGCTAGCGGTGATGATGTCCGCGACGACATCTTCTTCCTTCCGCGCCACGCCGATCACACCCTTGCCGCCGCGCCGCTGGGCGCGGTACGCCGTCGAGGGCACGCGCTTGACGTAGCCCTGATGCGTCAGCAGCAGAATGCACTCTTCCTCGCGCACGAGGTCGGCTTCGTTGAACTCGGTCGAGACGCCGTAGATGATCTCGCTGCGCCGAGCGTCGCCATAGGTCGCCGCCATCTCGTTGATATCTTCGCGGATGACCGCCAGAATCTTCGGCGGCGAGGCGAGCAGGTCTTCCAGATAGGCAATCCGCTGCATGACTTCGTTGAACTCGTCCTGAAGCTTCTGGCGTTCCAGGGCGGCGAGACGGCGAAGCTGCATTTCGAGGATGGCGTTCGCCTGAAGCTCGGACAATTCGAAGCGAACCATGAGCGCGCGGCGTGCCATTTCCGTATTCTCGGCGGCGCGGATCGTTCGGATCACTTCGTCGATGGAGCCGAGCGCCTTGAGCAAGCCTTCGAGGATGTGCGCCCGCGCCCGCTGTTTTTCAAGCTCGAACTCCGAGCGCCGGACGATCACTTCATAGCGGTGTTCGACGTAGATTTGCAGCGACCGCTTGAGGCTCAGGTTGCGCGGCTCGCCATGCACCAGCGCCAGCATCTGAATGCTGTACGTGCTTTGAAGCTGCGTGTACTTGTAAAGCTGGTTCAGCACTTTCAGCGGCTGCGCGCCGTTCTTGAGTTCCACGACCAGCCGCATTCCATTGCGGTCGCTCTCGTCGCGCAGGTCGGCAATCGCCGCCAGTCGTTCGTCGCGCACCAGTTGGACAATGCGCTCGATGATCGCCGTCTTGCTGATCTGATAAGGAATTTCACTGAACACGATGCGGAAACGCCCGGTGCGTGTTTCTTCAAGCTCCGACTTCGCCCGGATCACCACCCGCCCGCGCCCGGTGGCATAGGCTTCTTTCAATTCGTCGCCCGCGACGATAATCGCGCCGGTCGGAAAGTCCGGTCCTTTGACGAACTGCATCAGGTCGTCGACGGTGATGTCGTCAAAGCGCTCGTAGTTGTCGATCAGGTACGTGATCGCCTGCGCGAGTTCGCGAAGGTTATGCGGCGGGATGTTCGTCGCCATACCGACCGCGATGCCGCTGCCGCCGTTGAGGAGCAGGTTCGGCAGGCGCGCGGGCATCACGTCCGGCTCCTGCTGCGTGCCGTCATAGTTATCGCTGAAATCGACGGTGTTCATCTCGATGTCGACCAGCAGTTCGTCTGCCATCTTCGACATGCGCGCTTCGGTATACCGCATCGCCGCCGGGCTGTCGCCGTCCACCGAGCCGAAATTGCCTTGCCCGTCGATCAGCAGATAGCGCAGGGAAAAGTCCTGCGCCATACGTACCATCGCGTCGTACACCGAGCTATCGCCGTGCGGGTGATACTTGCCCAAGACTTCGCCGACGATACGCGCGCTCTTCTTGTACTGCGACGTGGAGCGAATACCCATGTCGTGCATCGCATACAGGATGCGACGGTGTACGGGCTTCAGCCCATCGCGCGCGTCCGGCAGCGCGCGGGCGACGATGACGCTCATCGCGTAGTCGAGATAGCTCCCCCGCATCTCTTCATTGATGTTGATCGGGCGAATCTGTCCAATCGTGTCCATGAAATTCCTCTCGCGCCTGAATCCTTCAGCCGCTTTTGTGCGAGCGTTTGAAGTCGGCGCACTCCTTTCGATGCAATCGCTCGACTTTGGCGCGCTTTACACGCCCAGACCGTCGAAAAAATGTTCTATTCGCGATCCACAGCCCGCCCCAGGCTGACCACCAGCCGAAGGCTCGTTCGATGCGGATACGCGAGGGGTTGAGAGTGAGCGCTGTGTGATGGAACGGCGGCGAAAAAGCTGCCCCGACAGGCAGAACAGGGTAGTGTCATGTTGCCATCAAACGCCCACAAAATTGCATCATCCAGTAGCGATGATAGTTGCTCTCATTATACCTCAGATCGCTCAAATGATCGAGGTCGAACCTGCCACGCGGAGGGCAGGCGTGAGGAAAAGATGGCGGAATTTTGATAGACTGTGGAAACAAAAATGACGGAGTCTCTTCTTCAGAGTTTCGCCAGGTTCAGCACTGGATTGGTTACCAGCGGGTAGCCTAGCCATCCGTCATTGTGAGTATTATATCAGATTTATGACTCGTCGTGTAAATGCGGATGGCTTTATGTGGCAGCGTGGAGTATGGCTAGCAGTCGTTGTAGGCGTGCTGTTCGGCATGTTCGAGACCGGACGCACGCAGGAAACTGACGAGATAGAAGCGCACGCAACCGTCACGGTCGCCGTGGCGCGCAGCCGCAGCGTGCGCGAATACTCCGGCACGCCCTCGTTTCCGATGCTCCTCGATGCCTTCACGAGCCGTCTCAAGGCGAATCTGGCGCGCGAAGGAGTCATGCTGGAACTGGTCGAATCTGACGATCTGGTAAACTTGCGCGCGCATCTGAGCACCAACGACTCGCGCCCGAGGATCAGCCTGTATGTCGATCCCGCAAGCGAGCCGAACCTCACCGGCTTGTCACCGCTGCCGCAGGAACCGATCAGCTTTTCGTCCGCGCTCGACTCCGCCACTGCGTCGGACATTGCGACCGCGCTCGCCTTCTACACGCTTGAACGCTGCGACCTTGCCGCGCCCTATTTCGAGAGAGTCCGGCAAGCCAGCGTGCGGTATGCCGACGTCTCCCTCGCATTCCTGCGTGCCAACTGCGCGCTGCTGGCAGGCGATTTCGACGCCGCTGCTACGACCTACGAGCACCTTGCCACCACGCCTCGCATCAGCGATCTGGTGCAGCTAAACTCCGCGGTCAACCTCGCGTGGGCGCGGCTGCAAACCGGCGACGTCGACGCGGGTTTAGAACCCCTCAATCGCATCATCGAACGGTTCAAGGCGAGCAGCCTCATCGACTATCGCACGCCCTTCCTCATTCAAGCCCGCTCGCAGATCAACGCCCTCGCCTTTCGCTATGACGACGCCATTGCCGACATGGACGAAGCCATCGCCTACGCCGAAACGCTTCCCGCCCAGAGCACTGAGT
>CALMDI010000456.1 GCA_937864975.1 uncultured Chloroflexota bacterium
GGGGGGTCCAACTCCGCGAGGATGGCGGGGAAATCGACGCTGCCCTTGCCCCATTCGCAGAACACGCCCGCCTGCGGCGCCGCGAAGTAATCCCACTGGTTCGCAATCGCCTGCCGACGAATGTTCGGATCGCAGTCCTTCAGATGCAGGTAACGCACGCGCTCGCCATATTCCCTGACCGCGCCGAGCGCGTTCCCGCCGCCATATTCCCAGTGACCCGTATCCAAGCACAAGCCAACGAGGTCAGCGTCCGCGCGATCCATTAGCTTGCGCGTCTCTTCCGGCGTCTCGACCGGACCGGCGCAGTGGTGATGAAAGACGACGTTCAAGCCAAGCTCGTCGTTGATGCGCCGCGCCACGCGGTTCACGCCGCGCGCGAACACGTCCCATTGATCGTCCGTCAGCCACGAGCCGCTACGCTGCCCGGCGCGCTTGACGAGTTCTGTGTCGCTGCCGTTGTCGGCGGCGAGGACGATGGCGACCGCGCCCTGCGACGCCAGCAAGCGCCCAACCTTGAGCGCGTGCCATTCCGCTTCTTCAATGGCGTTCGGATCGACAAAATTCACCGGCACGTAAGCGGACAGGAGTTGCAGCCCGCGCCGTTCTAGCTGGGGACGGAGCACGTCGGGGTCGGTCGGTAGGTAGCCCCACGGACCAAGTTCCAGCCCATCGTAGCCGGTCTCCTTGATCTCGTCCAACACCTGCGTGTAAGGGTACTTCTGCTCAAGCCCTTCAAACTCATAGATGCCCCACGACACGGGGGCATTCGCAAGACGAATCGGCATCGAAAACCTTTCTTCATTCGGGAGTTGCCAGCGCGGAAGCTCCCGATTTTATACCCTGCCCGACGAAACCCACAGACACAATGCGGCGGGCAATCAATACGTGAACATCCGGTCGTGTTCCAGCGACAGGCGTACCAAAACGTTCGGCATCGCAAACTCCGCGGGTTTTCCGGCTAGCTCCGCTTCCAGCAAGCCCCGCGACTTGGCGGACATACCCGACACGTAGAACTTCGCTCCGCCCGCCACGAGCGCGTCGTAATGCTCGCGCAGCTTGCCCGTACCGAGTCCAATCAGGTTGTCGAGGACGGCATCGCGTAATAATTGCACCGCATCCCCGGCGAGGAACAGGGTGACCTGATGCCCTTCGTCCAGCGCGGCTTTGGCGACGAGGAAGCCCAGCGCGGCGCGCGTGGGCGCTTCAAGACCGTGCGTGATGTGAACCAGAATTGATGCCATAACATCCCTCTGTGGTGAGAAAATGAAATCCAACCGCTTTAGACGAACCAGCGTTCGTTTTGCTTCGCCTGCTCGTATTTCTCGCGCGCCTCTTGCACCGCCGGGTTCTCGGACACTTCCGCGACGGCGACATCCCACCACGATTCGTAACCGGGCACCCGCTCGCGGCGGTCGGTTTCGACCACGATGCACACCGTCCGGTCGATTTGCCTGGCGTCGCGGACGGCGTCGGCAAGCTGGTCGCGGTTCTGCACGCTGATGACGTGCGCGCCGAGGCTGGCGGCGTTGGCGGCGAAGTCGATGGGCAGAACGTCGCCGTCCAGATGCCCCGACTCGGTGCGATAGCGGTATTTCGTGCCGAAGCCATCCGAGCCAACCGCCTTCGACAGCCCACCGATGCTGGCATAGCCGTGGTTATCCACGAGGACGAGGATAATCTTGATCTTCTCCTGAATCGCCGTCACGATCTCGGTGGGCATCATCAGGTAGGAGGCGTCCCCGACCATCACAAACACGTTGCGCGCCGGGGCTGCCAGCTTGACGCCAATGCCGCCGGGAATTTCATAGCCCATCGTCGAAAAACCATATTCGAGGTGATAGCCCTTCGGGTCGCGCGTGCGCCACAGCTTGTGCAGGTCGCCGGGCATACTGCCCGCCGCGCTCACGACGACGTCGTGCGGATCGGAGAGCGTGTTGATGACGCCGATCACTTCGCCCTGGCTGGTGAGCGGTCCATGTTCGAGGTTGTAAATGCGGCTGACTTCGGCATCCCATTCCTCGTTGAACTGGCGCGCGCGGGCGCGGTAGGCGTCCCCGGTGTCGTAGCCGTCGAGCAGCGGCAGCAGTTCTTCCAGCGTCGCGCGGGCGTCACCCACCAGCGGCAGCGCGTTGTGTTTGAAGGCGTCGAATTCGGCGGCGTTGATGTTGATAAAACGCACGTCCGGGTTCTGGAACGCGGTCTTGCTTGCGGAGGTGAAGTCGCTGTAGCGCGTGCCGATACCGATGACGAGATCGGCTTCGCGCGCCAGGATGTTCGCGCCGGGCGTGCCGGTGACGCCCATCGCGCCAAGCGCGAGCGGGTGATGATAGGGCATTGCGCCCTTGCCCGCCTGCGTCTCGCCCACCGGGATTCCGGTGCGCTCCACGAACGTTCGCAGCGCGTCGGTCGCTTCGCTGTACAGCACGCCGCCGCCCGCGACGATGATGGGCTGCCTGCTCTCGCGAATCCACAATGCCGCCCCCTGAACGAAGTCGGCGTCGGAGCGATTGCGCGGAATGTACCAGACACGCTTTTCGAAGAGGATTTCGGGGTAGTCGTATGCCATCGCCTGCACGTCCTGCGGCAGCGACAGCGTCACCGCGCCCACGTCGGCGGGCGACGTAAGAACGCGCATCGCTTCGGGCAGCGCGGCGATAAGCTGCTCCG
>CALMDI010000457.1 GCA_937864975.1 uncultured Chloroflexota bacterium
TGCTCCCGATGCGGGTGGCGATGGACTTCACGGCAGCGCTCCTTCTGCGTGTCGGGGCTCGGGGGAGGCTGCCGACGGGGTCAGGATAGCCAGCGCGACGGCCCACGGTTCGACGGATCCGTGCCGTGTGCGCTATCCTCCGGCCTTCTCGTGCTCGTACGGCGCTCCGGTCAGCGCCTTTAGCCCCTTACTGGCGAGCACGTGATCGAAATGCGCGTGGGTCGCCAGAATCAGTCGGATAGTCCAGCCGGACTCGCGCGCCGTTTGATAGAGACGCTCGGCTTCGTCCACCGGGTCAATCACAACCGCGTCGCCCGTGGTCGTATCCCCGACCAGATAGGCGTTGGTCGCGACCGGACCCAGCGTAAGCGCCTTGATCCGAATGCTCATGCCGTCACCTCTGCCAGCCGTCGGCGGCGAAGAAGGAGCGCGATCAGGGTTTTCAATTCGTCCATACGCAGCAGCAGCGCCACGCCGACGAAAACCGCGACACCTACGATCAACTGGATGCCGAGCTGGATCACCGTGAACACCAGTCCGCGGTCGGCAAAGCCGAGGGCGTCCCAGAGCGCGGCAATGGCGAGCACCGCCAGCGCCATCACGAGACTCGCGGCGAGCGTTTTGAGCGCCGTGAGCGCGAGGCTGTTCTCGTGAATGCCGTGCCACCGCCGCCGCAGGACGATCATCAGGGCGACGACCTCAAAGGTGATGCCGAGCGTATTTGCCAGCGCCAGCCCCCCCACGTTGCCGGTAATCGGTATCGTGCCGAGCGACGTAAACGGCGCGGTCATCGTGTTGAGCGCGCTCACCCGTTCGACGTAAAGCACGTTGCTGAAGACGATGGCGGCGACCAGGTAAACGATAAAGCCGCCGATGGCTGTCCACAACGGGGTGAACGTGTCCTTGTCGGCGTAGAAGCTGCGGGCGACGACCTCATTCACCGAGTGAACGACAATGCCGAGCGCGAAAAATTGCAGCGTGCTGTAAACCAGGTCGGACGCCGAGGCGTCGAACGCGCCGCGCTCCAGCAGGCTAATCAGCGGGCGACCGAGCACAATCAACCCGACCGCCGAGGGGATCGTGCCGATCAGGATAAATCGCAGCGCCCCCGACATGGCGCTGCGTTTGCCGCTCACGTCTCCGACCGAACTCAGCGCCGCCAGCGTCGGAAAAATGACCACGCCCATCGCCGTGCCGATGAGCGTTTCAGGAATCTGCATCAGCCGCCAGCCCCAGTCGAAGGCGCTTGCCGCCCCCGTGCCGAGCCGCGACAGGATATTTGCCGTGACGACCGCGGCGACGGCAACCACGCCGAGATCGGCAATGCGCGGGATCATCAGCGTGATGATGCGCCGCAGGTGCGGGTCGTTCCAGCCCAAACCGGGACGCCAGCGCATCCGAACGCGAATTAGCCCTGGTATCTGGATGCCGAAGTGCAGCGCCGCGCCGAGCACCGCGCCCGCCGCGATGCCGTACACGCCCATCAGCGGGATCAAAAAGGCGACGCCAAACAGGATGCCGATGTCGAACAGGATCGGCGCGAGGGCGGGCAGCAGAAACAGATTATGGCTCTGTAAAATGCCCATCGCGATGCCGCTGACCGAGAAGATGAGCGTGCTGACCAGCAAAATCCGCATCAACGCCGCCGTCTGCGCCTGATCGGCGGCGCTGAACCCCGGCGCGACGACGTTGGCGATCAGCCAAGGCGCGGCGAGAAAAGCGACCGCGCTCACGGCGAGCGTGACGGTGAAAATCGTGTTGACGACGTAGCTGGCGGTGCGCCACGCGGTCTCGCGCTCGTCTTTCGCCAGCAGTCCTGCGAACACGGGGATGAAGGCGAAGGCAATCGCGCCGCCCGCGATCAGGTTGAAGATTTGTTCCGGGATACGGTTGGCGGTGACGAATGTGTCATATTCGGCGCTGACGCCGAAGACACGGGCGATGATGAACGTTTGCGCGAGGCTGATGATTTTTGCCGCGGCGAAGGCGACGACGACGATCAACGTCGAACGGGCGAGATGCGGGTTGCGCCCCGCCGCGGGTTGTTCCGCCATGCCTCCGCCTAAACGCCGAGTTCAGCCAGCGCTTCCTGCGCGGCGGTGTAACGTGGGTTGTGCGTGAGCGCGCGCCGGAACGCATCGGCGGCGAGGTCGCGCCGACCCTGCGCGGCATAGGCGCGTCCCTGCCAGTAATACGTCTCTTCCACGTACGAGCCGCCGTTATTCAGGTTCGAGGTGACGTAGGAGAGAACGTCGTCGTAGCGCTGCATGTTGTAATACGCTTCAAACAAGCCGAACTGATACCACAACATGCGGAAGCTCAAACCTAACGAGACGGCGCGATCATACGCGGCGGCGTCTTCCTCGTAGCGTCCAAGCCGCACCAGCGACGACCCCATGTTGAACCAGGCGTATTCGTTCTGCGGGTTGGCGCGGGCTTCCTGCTGCGCCGTCGTCAGCGCAAGCTCGGCGGCGCGGGTCACGTCGGCGCGCTCGCCTAAAATCGCGGCGACCTCCGCTTCGCGTTCCTGCGTGTAGAGCGCGATGAACACCCGGTTGAACGCCTGCCAGTCCTGATCTAACTGATCGTAGGACACGGCGAGACCTTCGCCGTTCGCGCCTGTCCCCAGATAGCTGTCGTACAGGTAAAAAAGCTGCTGGCTGTCGTCATAGCCCACGATAGTACGGTAGTGCCCGATCCAGTCGTAGCCTTCAGGCGCGTAACCGGACTCGACGATGACCGCGAATTCCGCCGCGACAAGCTGCTTGAGCAGCGCCAGGTCGCCGCCAATCCGCGTGATCGCGCGCACGCCGCTCGCTTCGTTAACATACGACACCATCTCCGCCGGGTTCACATTCTTGTCTTCGCGATCCGGCTTCAGGAATTCCGCGGCTTGTTCCTGCGTGCCTTGCCAGCCGTAGTAGCTGAGCGCCATCGTAATATTCGCGGGACCGCAGTTGTTCCACGTTTGCTCGACGTGCGTGAAACCATACAGCCGGTGCGCGCTCGGAATATCGGGTCCCACATCCACCGACGCCGCGGCAACTTGTGGCGCTGGCGGCGGTTCCGCTCCCGTATCCGCCTGCGCGACGCCGACGCCGCCCAGACTTGCGACCGTCAGCGCCAGCGATTCAGCCGTCGGCTCCATCGTGGGCGTCGCGGTCGGCGGGGTAGGCGTGGTTGTCGGATGCAGGCTTGCCGTCGGCAGCGCGCTCACCGGAGTCGGCGCGACCTCGGTCGGCGTTGGCGGGAGCGGCGTGGGTTCGTCGGTTGTGCTGACGAGCGGACTGTTTAACAGATCGTCGGGCGAAATCGCGCCTGTCGGTGGAACCACCGTCGGCAGTGTCGCGCCGGGATCGGGTTTATCGAGGAGCGCGCTCATAAACGGCAGCATGTCGATGATGCGCTGCTGCTGCCCTGGACGAAGCACGTTCCGAAACACGACCACGCCGGTGACGCCGCCGACGATGCCAAGAACGAATAAACCGATAATAAGCCAGAATAGAAGACGGGGCGGGGCAGCCAGCTCGCCCGGCTGCGCTCCGGTCGGTCGTTTCACCTCGTGCTGCGGATTCAAAGCCATTCAACTCTCCAAACCGGACGTTCACGACGTGCAATTGTACACAGTTCTTCCGAATTGTCTGCCCGTCATTCCGACGGCACTCCATCCGGTTGAAAGCGTACCCCGGCACGAACGCCGCTGCATGACGTCTGACCAACGCCTGCGCGACGGCGATGCATTATAACACACCGCAGTCTCACTGGTTAGGCGCGGATGCCCCTGCTACAATGAAACGAGGTTCACCGTTCAAGTTGGGCAGGTATGAGCAGGTATCGCAATCGCATCCTCGCGGGCTTCGGCATCGCCTTTGGCATCTACGTGGCGATGGGTCTGCTCACCACGGAAGAGCGGAAGTCGCGCAAACCGTTGCCCGTATGGACGCCCAGCGCGCGACGCTGAGCGCGGCAACGGCGGGAGACTGATCGATGAGCGATCTTCTGAACATCGACCTGCACGCGCATACCCTGTGGTCAAAGGATTGCCTGACGGAGTTCGACGCGATTATCCGTCTGTGCGACCGCCGCGACATCGACCGCATCGCGATTACCGACCACAACACGGCGGAGGGCGCGCTCAGGCTGCACCAGCTTGCGCCGGACAAGATCCTCGTCGGCGAGGAGATCATGACAACGGAAGGCGAGCTTCTTGCCTATTTCGTCCGGGAAACGGTTCCGCCCGGTCTAACGCCCGCCGAGACGATCCGGCGCCTGCGCGATCAGGGCGCGGTCATCAGCGTGTCGCATCCCTTTGACCGTCTCCGCAAAGGCGCGTGGGACGAAGTCGACCTGCTCGACATTATCGACCAGGTGGACGCGATTGAAGTCTTCAACGCGCGCTGCATTTACGCGGAGGACAACGACAAAGCGCGAGCCTTCGCGGAGCGCCATCACCTGCTCGGCACGGCAGGCTCCGACGCGCACACGGCGGCGGAATATGGCATGGCGATGACGCGCGTGCGTTCCTTCGACAGCGCGGCGGATTTCGTGGACGCCCTGCGGACGGCGGAAATCGTCGGGCGGCGCAGCCCGAACTACGTTCATTTCGGCAGCACGGCGGCGAAGTGGATGAAACGGATTGGCTTGAAGCCCCGCCAGTGGAGCGGCGGCTAGTCTTACGCACTTCAGTCGTCGTGGTCGTCGCCCGTCTAACCCGGCGATAAACGCCTCAATCTCCGCGTCCGTCAGGTCCGGCGTCGCGTTCAGGAAAGCGAACAGCGCCTGATCATCGTCCACGCCGTAGAGAACCCTGTTCGCGTATGGACTCAGTGGGTTCGAGCGAACATCCTGACTATCAACCGCGAATTGTCCCGTCGAAGTTCCTAACAGGCTCCAAGCCACTTTATTCACCGCTTTTCCCCCTCCCTGAAATCGGGGAGGGCGCTTAGCGGTTCGCCAAAGGCGAACTTTAGTCAGCGAAGCTGACCGCGCGAGGGGGTGGGGTTTCTTCAGCCCCCGCCGTGGCGGACTGCAGTTCCCGCTGCGCGGCTGCCAGCGCCGTGCCGCCAATATCCGCCGCCAGACCGGGATCGGCGCTGTTTTCCAGCACAACTGCCACCGCCACGCCGCGCCGGCTGCCGAGCGTCGTAAAGCCGACGAACCACGATTGCGCTCCGTCGCCCGAATAGGCAATTGTCGCGTGCCCACCAATGTCGATATTTGGGCGTCCCGCGTTCTGCGCCGCGCCGTTGGCGACCGCGTAGCGCATCAGGTCTTGAAGCTGCCGCGCCGTGTTCGTGGTCATCATCGGGATCGTCGGTCGTGTCACGCTCTCCGGCGTCCACGATTCCGCGTCCGGCGCGCGGGTTTCGAGCAGCAGGTAGGGCTGCGGCGCGTTGCCGTCGTTGACGATGGCGGAGGCAACCATTGCCATGTCCAGCGGACTAACGGTCAGCGCGCCCTGTCCGACCGCTTCCCTGAGCATCGAATCCTCGTCCAGTGGGATTTCGGTGGGAACAGGCGTTGGCGTGCCGGGGATCGCGTCCGCGACCGGGAGCAGGTCCGCCGGAATGAGCAGGCTGCCAAGCTGGAAGGTGTCGAGCGTGGTCTCGATCCCGTCAGAGCCAAGCGCATCCGCCAGCGTCGTGAAGGGCGATGGACAACCGAAGGCATACGCTTCCCGCAGGCTCAGCGCCACGTTCGGCAGCCGCACCGCGCAGGTCAGCGTCAGGTCGTCCACCTGAACGGGCTGCGCGGCGGCGGGGAGCGGCTCGTTGAGCGGCATCCCGGAAATGAGCGCCGCTGCCATCCAGACGGTTTGAAGCGCGCCGCCCGGCTGGTAAGTTCCCTGAAGCACGCGGTTAAAAAACGGCTTGCCCGGCGCTTCGCGCAGCGCGTTCCACTCGGTGTCGAGCGTATTCGGATCGTAAGAGGGCGCGTTGATCATCGCCAGAATTTGCCCGGTTGGCACTTCCAGCACGACGACCGCGCCGGTCTGCCCTGCCATCGCGTCCGCGACCGCCCGCTGAATGTCGAGGTCGAGCGAGAGCCGAATGTCCGAGCCTTCACGCGGGCGGTGCAGCAGCCCGTCCGCAATCGACCCGCTCACCGCTTGCGGCAGCGTGTCACCGCGCAGAACGGCGTTGTAAGCGGCTTCCGCGCCGCCGACGCCGTAGCGGACGCTGAAGTAGCCAAGCGCGCCGTGCGTTTGCGGATGCGGGTACTCACGAATGACAGCGCCATCGTCGCCGCGTGTGGTTTGCGCCAGCACGTCGCCATCGCGGTCGAGGATCGCGCCGCGCTGAATCGCCTGCTCTGCCAGCACCCGGCGCGGGTTATCTTCTCGCAGCAGAATCGTGTCGGGTCCGACGATAGACCAGTAGGCTGCCGACATGGCGACGACGGCGAACAGCACCAGCAGCCCGCGCAGCAGGCGGTTGATCTCGCGCGTGAACTGCATCGCTACGTGCCCTCCGGCGCGGACAGGCGCAGCAGCAGCCCGACGATTATGAAATTCGTCAGCAGCGAGCTGCCGCCGTAGCTCAGGAAGGGCAGAGTCACGCCCGTCAGCGGCACCAGCTTCAGCACGCCGCCCATGATGAGCAGGCTTTGCACCCCGATCACGGTGCTCAGCCCGACCGCCAGCAGTGTGTGAAAGGGACGCCCGCGCTGCGAGATGCCGATTCGCATTCCGCGCATCACCACCACCGCGACCAGCCCGATTACGCTGAACACCCCGACCAAGCCCCATTCCTCCGCGACCGCCGCGAACACAAAATCGGAATGAACCACCGGGATAAATTCTGGCGCGCCCTGCCCGATTCCCTGACCGAAGGGACCGCCCGCCGCGAATGCCAGCAGGCTCTGAACGATCTGATACGCGCGTCCTTCACCCTCGTTCCACGGATTCAGCCAGATGTCCACGCGAAGCTGGACCACGTCGAACAGCGAATAGGCGACGATTCCGGCAAGGACGATCAGAATCGCGCCGCCAAGCAGAATCGGGGTGTAGCCGCTGGCGATGTACAGCAGGACGAGAAAGACGACGAAAAACAGGATCGCGGTGCCCAGGTCGCGCTGCCAGATCAAAATGACGACGGACAAGCCCCACATCAGCAGAACCGGACCGAGGATACGCGGAGAAATTGCCCAGCGTCGTTGCAGCCCATCCAATCCTTCGGCGCGCAGCGCGGGATACTGCTCGCCCAGGTAGCTGGCGAGAAAGGCGACCAGAATGATCTTGAGCGCTTCTGATGGCTGGAAGTACAGCGAGCCGATGCCGAGCCACAATTCCGGCGCGCCTTCCTGCCCCGACGGATTGCGACCGAGCAGGATGGTGCTGACCAGCAGCCCCAAGCCGATGACCAGCAGGGTATAACGATAGCTTCGCAGCCAGCGGAGACTATGCGGCGTTAGCGCTGCCGCCAGCATCCCGCCGACGGACACGACAAGCCACAGTGTCTGGCGGTCCGCGAAGGGTGGGGCGAGACGGTCGACGACCACCAGCCCCCAGCCGGATAGGAACATGGCAATCGGGAACAGGAGCGGGTCGCGATTGGGCAGGCGGCGTTCGAGCAGCAGGTGTCCGGTCAGCGCGCAGCCCAGCCACACGGCGGGCGAGAGCAGGTCGCCAGGCTCGAAACGTCCTCGCGTCAGGATCAGCCCCAGCGTGATGACGATGACGAACAGCGCTCCGACGCCGAGGAGGACGCGCTCGGTCGTCACCGGAAAGGGCAGGCGTCGCCTGTGCGAAAGCGGAAATGCTCCGGTCGTCACGTTACGCCTGCGCGATCAACCGGGCGGTAATGGGACCCAGTCGCTCGAGTGCGCTGCGGGTAATCGCGTCGCGCGCCGTCGTCACCGCGCCGTCCAGCGCCGTATGGCACGACCAGCTCGCCTGCTCGTCGAGCGTTTCGACGGCGTTGGCGATGGCTTTCTGCGCGACGTCGAGATTGTGCTGGAACGTCTTGAGCACCGTCTCGACCGTGACCGGCTCCTCGCTCGTGTGCCACACGTCGTAATCGGTCACGTGCGCCATCGTGGCATATGCCATCTCCGCTTCGCGCGCGAGAAAGGCTTCGGGAACCGTCGTCATGCCGATCAGGCTGCATCCCCACTGTCGGAAAATCTCGCTTTCGGCGCGCGTGCTGAAGCGCGGACCCTCGATGATGATGAACATGCCGCCGCGATGAACCGTGCCGCCTGCCTCCACGACGGCGGCGTACAGGTGCGCGCTCAGTTCCGGCGCGAACGGCGCGGCGACGCCGATATGCGCGACCAGCCCGGTTGAGTCCTCAAAAAAGGAGCGCCCGCGTTCCGCTTTGGTGTGATCGAATATCTGGTCGGGAATGGCGATGTGCCCCGGCGCGTAGTCTTCCCGCAGCGAGCCGCAGGCGTTCACGGCGATGACAAAGCGCACGCCGAGCGTCTTGAGCGCATAGATATTCGCGCGGTACGGCACGGCGCCTGGCGAGTATACGTGCCCGTGCCCGTGACGCGGCAGAAAGGCGACGCGCTTGCCGCGCAGCGTGCCGATGACGATGTCGGCGCTTGGCAACCCATAGGGCGTCGGGATGCTGGCGCGCGTGACGTCCGTAATTCCCGGCATGTTGTACAAGCCCGATCCGCCGATGACGCCGATGCGAACGGTTTCGGTCATGCGCGCTGCTCCTGCTGCTTCATCGTCACGGCGGCAATCTGCCTGAACCGGATAAACATTAACCCCTCAAAAATCACACAATTACCGTGATTGCTAGTCGGGCAACCCCACCCCGTCTCGCTTGCGCGGGGTTCCCGCCAAAGGCGGGAACTTCGGTCGCACCGAAGGTGCGACCCCCTGAGCAGCTCGACACCCCTCCCCGACTTCAGGGAGGGGAAATGCAGGAGCGTGCTTTCCAGGTTCTCCCTCCCCGAAATCGGGGAGGGAGACAGAGGGTGTGGTTTCGCGTCAGAACCTAGCAATCACGGTACAATTATTTCTTGACTCTCTGTTGCTCTGTCCCTCGGTTGCTCTGCGTTAAGTTTTTGTATCGCTTTGCGTCTCTTGCGGCAAGCGCCGCGAAAAGTTCTTACGAGGCTTCCATCTCCAGACGGTAGCGCAGGTGCCCGATGCCGATGACGTCGCCGTCCGTCACCACCACCGGTTGGTTGACCGAGACTCCGTTGAGCGTCGTCCCGTTGCGGCTCGCGCGATCTTCCAGCCACCACTGCCCGTTCCGCATGACGACGACGGCATGTTCGCTGCTGGCGAACGTGTCTTCCACGCGAATCGTGTTGGTCGGCGCGCGCCCAAAGCTGGTCGTCGGCAGCAGCGGGTGGCTTTCGCCCGTGCGGGCGTACGATCCGTCGAGTTCGTGCATGACGATAATGCGCCCATACGTGCGGCGGCTGGCTTCCGCCTCGCGCGCGGAACTGTGATAGTCGCGCCACATGACGACAAACAGCGCCAGCAGCATCAGCAGCAGGATTGCCCCCGCCAGGAGGCGCAGGACGAACAGGGTGATCTCGGTAGTCACAGCGGTTGCCCGATGTGGACGTTAATGCTCAAGTGGTAACTGGATATTGGTCTGCGAGTCGCCAAATGGATCGTCTTCCAGGTAGACCATCTGCATTCGACCCAGCCGGATCACGTCGCCGGATTGCAGGGGATGCTCGCGGACGCGCGCGTCGTTCACGTACGAACCCGATTGGCTCTGAATGTCGAACAGCGTGTAGCGCCCGAACCGCAGGCGCATCTGCGCGTGATGCCGCGACACGTACGGGTCGTCCAACACGACGTGATTATCCCGGCTGCGCCCGATGTTGATAATCGGCTCGGTGATCGGCAGCGTGATCTCGCCGTTGATAATCAACTGTGCGTTGCGCGGCTGAGATTCCTGCACCGGGGGCGGCGCTTCGATGCGTTCCATCACCGCCGTCGAGCTGTTGGGTCGGTTGGCATGAGACGCCTCGACCACCAGATCGCCCGTCGTGACCGTTGTGTCTTCCACGAGGTCGATCACCGGCACGCTGTTCAGGCGGTAACCGGCGTCGGTCGCCAGTTCGACCATGTGCTGGCTGAGGATTTGCGCGAGCGCTGGTTGGCGTGCCAGCAGCTTTTGGCAAACGTCGGGATGCATCCGAATGTGATAGTGATCGGGCGCAATCGGGCGCGGATCGCCGGTCGGCGTCGTGTCCGACTCGGACTCCATCGCGCGCGCCAGTTGAAGCGCGATATCCTGAGCGCGCACCGTGCGGCTGAAAAGCTGCGCGAACGCCCCTTCGATGAGCCGCTCAAGCTGCGCTTCAAACTGCGCGAAGTTTTGATCGTTCATACGTTTCATTATAATCGACGGTCTCGGACGCGACAATGCGGCAAGCGGGCGGGTGAAGCGCGCTTTGCCGTCGTATGATCGTCGTTCGATAATCCTCTAAATGTCCGATTTCGGGAGAAGTTCGACCCTGAACACGCGCAGACACAATGCATAAAAACAGGCATGAGCTTACCCACCCATGCCTGTCAACTGCCTGTGATGCCGGATTAAAGCTTGGTTAGACTCGCGGGCGGAAGACCGGATCGGCGGGAACGTTTGACGTCCAGATTGGATAGGTTTCGATCCCTGTACCCGCTGCCGTTCGCAGGTCTTGTAGGTAGGTCTCGAACGCCGCGTCCAGCGCGCTCTGACGTGCGAAGTCGCTCATCGGCACTTCGCGCCGTCCGGCGACCTGGATGATGTGCCAGCCGAAATCCGTCTGGACGGGTCCGATGAATTCGCCAATCGCGGCGTCACGCGCGGCGTCCGCGAACGGACCCACGTAGTTGCTCACCGGCGCCCA
>CALMDI010000458.1 GCA_937864975.1 uncultured Chloroflexota bacterium
TGGCTGCCTGGGGCGATCTCCACTGCATTCTGGCTCTTCCTCCCAGCCTAGGCTTTGCGGGAGAGAGTTATACTCCGAAAACTGGTGGTGCAGGGTATGCCCGACTCACCATCCAGATCGTCGCCAAGCACCGTCTTCCCGGTGTCCCAGAAGAACGGCTCGACGCACAGCGCGGAATAGGTTCCATAGTCGACGTTGCGCTCGATCCACATGTCATTTTCGTAGATGCTGACCGCGGGCGCGCCCGCGATGTTATTGATGAGAATGCGAAACACGTTTTGCGACAGGTCGCAGTCCGCCATCTCTGCCGTCTCGTCAATGACGAGCGGCGTCAGGCTGTCATCGCCCGCCTGACCAATGACCGAGACGGACACGCGATGGTCAGCTTCCAGATTGACTTCCACCGGACCGACAATGGCATCCTCGATGCCGGCGCCGCTCGGCGCAAAGGCAACGCTATGCTCGCCCGCCGCCAGCTCCCAGAAATCGCTGAGGAAGCCCGCCTCAACCGCTTCCGCGACGACCTCGCCGTCCACGTAGACGTCGACAGCGGGCGCGTCCCAGGCATACTGCGCCACCCGCAGCCAGCCAGGGTCGTCCTCGTGCGCGCGGATCGCGGCAGTCACGGAAAACAGCAGCCCCACGACGAGGAATAGTCGTATCGCGAATCTGTACATCGGAGCATCCTTTCTTCACCCGGTTATTCTTATGCGTGACAACAAGAATACGGGTGAGGTCTCGACTTGGATTTCGACGGGGCGACAAGTGGGAACTAAAAAGCGCGGGGAGCCGTTCCTACGCCTTGAAGATCACCGGAGTCGATTTTCTGGTTTAGCCGCGCTTGCCCTCAAGCACGCTCGGATTGACAACATTCTTATACTCCCCGCGCGTCAGCGCCGCGACGATGAGTTCCGCCGCTTCGACGGCGACTGCCACCTGCGCGTCCTCGGTACTCGCGGCGAGATGCGGCGTGTGGACGACTCCCGGCAGCCCGATCAGCGGGTTCGTCGGCTCCGGCGGCTCCTGCGCGTACACGTCCAGCGCCGCGCCCGCCACCTGCCCGCTCCGAATCGCCTCGGCAAGATCAAACTCCTGAATCAGCGCGCCGCGCGCCGCGTTGATGATTCGCACGCCTTTCTTCATTCTGGCGATGCTGTTGCGGTTAATCATGTCGCGCGTTTCGTCGGTGATGACGCTGTGGAGCGTGATGAAATCCGCGCGACTCCACAGCGTATCCAGGCTGACCATCTCCACACCCAGGTCGGCGGCGACATCCACCGGCACGTAAGGATCGTGCGCGATGACGGTCATCTCGAACGCCAGCGCGCGTTTGGCGATGGCGCGACCGATGCGTCCAAAGCCGACGATGCCGAGGGTTTTCCCGCGCAGCTCGATGCCCATGAACGACTTGCGATCCCACTTGCCGCCGCGCATCGAGATTTCCGCTTCGGGAATGTGCCGCGCCAGCGCCAGCATCAAGCCAAAGGCGTGCTCGGCGGTGGCAATCGTGTTGCCTTCGGGCGTATTCATGACGACCACGCCGCGCCCGGTCGCCTCGTTCACGTCCACGTTGTCCACGCCCACACCCGCCCGCGCGATGAGCTTCAGGTTGGGCGCCGCCGCGAGGATTTCCTTGTCCACCTTCGTCGCGCTGCGAATGATGAGCGCATCCGCGTCGGCAATCGCTGCCAGCGTCTCGGCGCGGGCCATCTGTCCCGGCGCGGTCACCCGGATTCCCTCCGCGCGCTGCAATACGTCCAGCGCCGAAGAATGCACGTTGTCAGGCACAAGCACGTGATACGTCATAGTTACTCCAGGAGGCTGTCAGCGGTCAGCTTTCAGCTATCAGCCAAAACGCAATTCAACGGACTGGCACAGAGACGGAAAGAAACAATTTCCCTGCGTCTTTGCGTCCTTTGCGCCTTTGCGTTAACTCTTTTATCTTTGGCTGAAAGCTGACTGCTGATCGCTGACAGCTAATCGCTACACACCCATGAACTCGTCGAGACCGCTCAGAATTTCTTCGAGCGTGGCAGGCTGCATGTCGCCCATGTGAGCAATGCGGAAGGTCTTGCCCTTGATCTTCCCGTAACCCTTGTCCATTGCAAAGCCCTTGCCGGACATAAACTTCGCCATGTCGTCCACGCTGATGCCGCGCGTGTTGTCCACGGCGGTCAGGGTGGGCGACCAATAGCCGCGCTCGGCAAAGACGCCCATCTCGCGGGCAAACGCCCACTCGGTCGTCATGTCGCGCATTTGCAGGTGCCGCGCCCAGCGGTTCTCGACGCCTTCGCTCAGCACATCGCTCAACTGCCGGTCAGCGGCGAACATCAGCGACACGGGCGGCGTCGTCGGCGTGTTATTCTTGAGCAGGTTCGCCTCAAGCTCGATGAAATCAAAATAGTAACCGCGATAAGGAATCTGTTTCGCGCGCTCCAACACTCGGTCGCTGATGCTGGCGAACGCCAGACCGGGCGGCAGCGCGAACGCTTTCTGGGACGACGTAAGCACCATATCCAGGTTCCAGTCGTCCGTGCGAAGCTCCGCGCCGAGTAAGCCGCTGACGCTGTCGACCAGAATCAGCGTGTCCTCGTAGGGGCGAATGACCTCGGCAATCTCGCGCACGGGGTTGGTCACGCCGGTGCTGGTCTCGTTGTGGACGAAGCACACCGCGTCGTAGCGCTCTTTCTTGAGCGCCTCGGCAACCATGTCAGGCGTGTGCGCTTTGCCCCACTGCACGTCGATCACGTCGATCTGCTTGCCGTTCGCCCTGCTGATTTCCGCCCATCGCTCGCTGAACGCGCCGCCCACCAGATGCAGCGCCTTGCGGTCGTCGCGAATACAGTTGCGCGATGCGCCTTCCCAGAAGCCCGTGCCCGACGAGCCAAGCAGAAACACCCGGTTCTGCGTCATAAAGACCTGTTTCAGCTTGTCTTGCAGGCGCGCGAACAGGTCTGAGAACGCCGTCGAGCGATGCCCGATCATCCATTCGGTCTGCGCGTCGAGAATTTCGGGACGCACTTCTACCGGACCGGGAATCACCAGCCGTTTGTGTTTGTCGTTACGCATCGTGCCTCACTACTTGTGATAAACGTTACAAGGTGATTGTAACGCAACCGCTCGCGGCATTTCAACACAAGCGATCTTGCGTTGGAGTGCGGCAGTTCGCACAACTGCGCTCCGGTTGGACGCAGCCGTCAGCCGTAAAGCGCTGCCCGAAGCCTTGACTTCAGATCAAAACGCAGTGGGCATTCCTACGCGGCAACCCCCGGACGGCTCCGGCATTTATGCCCATGTTTGCCGCACCCATCATCCCCGCGCATGACACAGGCGGCGCTGGAAGCGGCTCCTCGCTGGCGCGGCTTCAGCAGCACAGCGGCACGATACTTCCGTTCACGATTCCGGTTGCCGGAAGCGCGCCGAATGCCCTGCTGCACAAACGCATCAGCCGCCATTTTGATCGAGGGAACGTTCGCCTGATCTTTTCTCATATTTGTGGTTTGACCGAAACCAAAAGCTATGCTATAGTGACAACGATAACGGGTTTCAAACCACGTTTCTTCTCAACTACCTTTCAACTAGCTACCCGACAAGAGCAAAAAAGCCTTAAGGCGGCGGCGAAGATCATTCGTGTTCCGGCACAAAAACCGCACTCACCATCCAGCTTCAGTGACATCGTGCCCTGCGGCATAACCATGAACCTTGTGCTGTTGCGCTCGGTCGGCGGTTGCCATCGACACAGCCATTCCAATAACGAGCGCATCGAGCCTGTTTAGAACCAACGATCCGAGGCAGCGCCTGCCTCAAGACATTCAAACAACGTTGACCAGGAGAAAGGAAAGGACGGCGGCTGGACTCTGCATGAATGCCGCCAAACCACATGACCACCAGAGATAGCATCATGGATATCGGGCAGCTGGAACAGCGAACGCTGGACGATTTGCGACAGATGGCGCGCGATGCCGGGATTCCCGCCTTCAGCCGCCTGAAGAAGCAGGATTTGATCCTGGCGCTGCTGCGCGATAACGCCGAGCGACAGGGCTACAAGCTGCGCGGCGGCGTGCTGGAAATCGTCGACGACGGCATTGGCTTCCTGCGCGCGGAGAAGTATCTGCCCGGTCCGAATGATATCTACGTCAGCCAGACCCAGATCAAGCGCTTCAATCTCCGCACCGGCGATATGGTCGTCGGACAGGTACGAGCGCCAAAAGACTCGGAAAAGTATTACGGGCTTCTTCGCGTCGAATCGGTCAACGGCTTGAACCCGGAAGAAGCCAAGAACCGACCGAATTTTGAAGACCTCACCCCCATTTTCCCGCTCGAACGCTTTAATCTCGAAACGAATCCCCGAATCCTCTCAACCCGAATGCTGAACCTGGTCGCCCCCGTCGGTCGCGGGCAGCGCGGCTTGATCGTCTCGCCGCCGAAAGCCGGTAAGACGACCGTGTTGAAGGACATTGCGAACGCCATCAGCGAGAAATATCCCGACGTCCACCTGATGATCGCCCTGATCGGCGAGCGCCCGGAAGAAGTGACCGACATGGATCGCTCGGTGGATGCGGAAGTCATCGCCTCGACGTTTGACGATCCGGTGCAGCATCACGTCCGCGTGGCGGAAATGGCGCTCAACCGCGCCAAGCGGCTGGTCGAAATCAAGCGCCACGTCGTCGTGCTGCTCGACAGCATCACGCGCCTTGCCCGCGCCTATAACCTCGTCGTGCCGCCGAGTGGTCGCACGCTGACCGGCGGTCTCGATCCGTCCGCCATTCACCCACCGAAGCGTATCTTCGGCGCGGCGCGTAACGTCGAGGAAGGCGGCAGCCTAACGATCCTTGCGACCG
>CALMDI010000459.1 GCA_937864975.1 uncultured Chloroflexota bacterium
GCTGGGTCGCGCTTCACGCGATCCGCAGCGAGAATGCCCCGGCGCGTGTCCGCGCGTTCGAGCGGCTTGCCGATCTCCCCGACGCCGACATTCCCATGATCCCCAAGCAGGTCGCCCAGGCGCTCGGCGACGAGAGGAACGAGGCGGCGATGCTGGCGGCGATCCGAACCCTGGAAGCGCGCGCGCTCATGGGACAGAGCCGCGTCGAAATTCGGCTGCCCAGGTCCCGGCGCACGACGACACGGCTGGTCGGGCTGATTACCGAGCAGCTTGAGCTGCGCGCGCCGTCCACGTGGACAGACGTGGTCTTTTCGCCGGAGATTGACCTGCTGCTTGCCGACGTCGCGCTCCATTCCGAATCGACTGCCGCGGCGGAGCAGTGCGCGCGTACCATTGGCTCGATTGGCTCGCTGACTGCCGTGCAGGAAATCGCGAAAGAACAACGGAAGGGCGCTCAAGGCGCGCTGCGGGCGCTGGCGCTGGTGCGCGACGCGGCGCCGTCGCTGCCTTCGGTGGTCAGTCGGCAGGGGCGGCTGTATGCATGGCTGGCGAATACGTGGCGGCGTCTGTTTGAAGACCCGATTCACCTCGTGCGGCGTTACCTGCTGGCGCTGCTCGGCGCGTTTTTAGGCATCGGCTTGAACACCTACATTACCTATCGCAGCGAAGCGATTTTTGAGCCGTCCCGCTGGAAAGTGACCGTTTCGGTCGGGTTAATCTGCGCGGTGGTCGCGGGGTTTGTCGTCCTGCTGGCAGACGAATTTCCCGGTCGCCTGCGCGGTTTCGTGCCGCTGTGGGCGCGCCTGTTGATGAGCGTGGTGCTCGGCGTGCTGTCTGCAACGCTGGTGTGGGCGGTCTACACGTATCTCTATCTGGAATTTCCCCCGGAGCAGGTGGTCTGGTTTGGGGGCGTGGGGCTGGCGCTCGGCTTCGCCCTGTCGTCGACGTTCCGGCTGGCAGGCTGGCTGGCGTTTCTGGTCACGGCGGTTTCCACCTACCTTCCGCTCTACGCTGCCTTCCAGAACTACATGCCGCCGATTGTTTATTACGATTTCGAGCAGCAGATTTTTACACTGGCGATTCCGCTCGCCATGCTGATTGCGGTCGGCGGACACGCGCAGGCGCTCGCGAAAGAGGCGCGCCGCTTATTTCGCCGCCAGCCGAAGCTTGCGATTGAGCCGGTTCGGCAGCCGCAGCGCATTTAACGCGCCAGCAGGCAGATGTTTCCAAAAGATGGCGTGCAATATATGCTGGGTAGGGGCGACAGGCTCGGTCGCCCACGCCTAAATCCTCGCGTAGAGCCGCCCGCCAAATTCGGAGACAAGCTTGTCGTCCAGGTCGTCGGCGTAGCCCGCGATCAGCGAAATGATGTGATTCGCCTCGACCGAATCCAGCCCTTCCAGCGGGCGCTCGCTGAACAGATAGACCACGTCGAGGTACACGCCGAGCGCGGCATTCGTCAGTTGCAGGTTCATTTCCAGCAGCCGGCGATAGAGCGCCAGCAGCCCGCTCTGCGGCAGGTGCATGATGGGCGACAGAACCTGCAGATAGCCGCTGCTTTCCTGCTGCGACACGTAAACTTCGATCACGGCGGAGCCGCGCTGGAAGCTCCAGCCAAAGCCGCCTTCGGTGTTCAGCCGCGCCTGCATCGGGTCAACGCCGACGGCGAGCAAAATCTGCTCGACCGTCATCGCATAGGCTTCGAGGTTGGGTCCGGTTCGCCGGTTGCCGGTGGAAAACATCACATCTCCTCTACGTCAGGGGCTGCGTCGCGGGTACCTGACCGCAGCGCAGGCAGTGCCCGTTGTGATAGCCGACCTGCGCGCCGCA
>CALMDI010000460.1 GCA_937864975.1 uncultured Chloroflexota bacterium
ACCTTGCCGGCCTTCAGGCAGCGGGTGCAGACGTAGGCACGCATCGGCGCGCCGTTCTCGAGGATCCGCACCTTCTGAAGGTTCGGGTTGAAGCGCCGCTTGGTGGCAACCATCGAGTGGCTGCGGGAGTTCCCGAACGACGGGCCCTTGCGGCAGACGTGACAGACCTTGGCCATGAGGCCGGAGAGGATAGCCGATGGATTTGGCCCTCCCCGGGTACGGTGATCTGCCGAGTGCCGCCTTCCCAGGTCCGTATCCAGCTGCCCGAGCGCTACCGCGTCGTACGCCATGTCGCGAACGGCGGGATGGCCTCCGTCTGGTCAGCCGAGGACTCGGTCCTCGGGCGCCTGGTCGCGGTCAAGATCCTCGCCCAGCACGTCGCCGCCGACCCCAGCGCGCGCACGCGCTCCAGTTCTTTCCGAAATTCTCGTGGGATTGTGATGGTGTTCGGCGTCGCCGCTTTCAGCTCGATTCGCGACAGCAGCGCATCTTGCTCGCCCGGCGGCAGAAAAGCGACGATAGCTTTGCCCACCGCCGACACGTGTACCGGGCGTCGCAGCCCCAAGAGCGGGCTGACGGTAATGGCTTCATAACTGGGAAGGTGGTTCACGTAGACGACTTCAGACCCCTGCAGCACCGCGATATTGACGGCTTCGCCCGTTTCGTCGCGAAGCTGCTTGAGCCACGGACTCGCCAGCGTGTGCCAGTGAAGGCTGGCGCTCACCGTACTGCCGAGGGCGACCAGCTTGCGGCTGCTGATCATGTACTGCTCGCTGAGAGGATCGCGCTCGACAAACCCGTGCGCTGCCAGCGTAACGAGGATGCGATACGCGGTGCTGCGGTCGACGCCCATTGCCTCCGCCAGCGAGCGCGGCGTCGTGGACTGCCGCGCAACATGATCGAGCGCGGCGAGACCCCGCGAGAGCGATTGAATAATATTCGCATCCTGATCGTTCAAGAGAAAGCTTCTTGCAAAGAATAAATTCCGGCTATAATCAGGTGTGCATCATACGCACAGGGTTGTGCGTATTTTACAACAGCTTGAAGGGCTGTCAAGCAAATGGCGTCAGCGGATCGGGTCAGAGTCGCCGTGGTTGGCTGCGGCGTCGCCGCGTGGGTCGGGCACTTACCGTGGTTATGGGCGCATCCCGATGTTGACCTCGTGGCGGTGTGCGACGCGCAGGCAGACCGCGCGCAGGCGGCGCAGCGCCGCTACGCAATCGCCACTGCGACGACGCGCTATGACGATGTGCTCGCTCGCGACGACATCGACGCTGTCTCCATTTGCACGCCGCCCGCGCATCACGCCGTCATGGCAATCGCCGCCGCCCGCGCGGGCAAACACGTGCTGCTCGAAAAGCCGATGGGCAGAAGCGTGCAGGAATGCGACGCCATGATCGAGGCGGCTCGACAAAGCGGCACGATTCTGATGCTCGGACACGAGAAGCGTTTCAACGTGGCGTGCGAGCAGGTCAAGCGCGTGATCGAAAGCGGCGCCGTCGGCAAGCCGTTTTCCACGGCGGTACACTGGGGCGCGTCCGTCAAGCTCGACCCTGAGCGCATGATTCCGGCGGGCTACCGCGAGAACTACGAATGGCGCTGGCGGGACGCGAGCGTTGGCGGCGGCATTCTTCAGGATCATCTGCCGCATTACGTCGATCTCTGGCGCGGGTGGACAGGCGCGGAGGTCGAGTCGGTGTGCGCCGAAGCCCAGAACGTGACGCGGGATTATCTCGACCGACCGTCCATTGGCGTCTGGGAGGATTTTGGCGTCGTCCTGATGCGCTTCACCGATGGCGCGGTGGCGACGTTTGAAACGGGAACGGTGGG
>CALMDI010000461.1 GCA_937864975.1 uncultured Chloroflexota bacterium
GAGCGAGACTCGCCAGTGGTTGCTGACGACGAATATGATTGTGGCGGAAACGGCAACCGTGATCAGCCGCCGGGCGAGCCAAGACCCGGCGCGGCGTTTTCTCGCGTTTGCACGGTCGGGCGCGATGTCCGTGCTGCACCTCGACGAAGATCTTCAGAGGCAAGCCGAGCAGCTCTTTACGTCACAAAGTGCCAGGGACACCAGCTTTTTCGATTGCGCCAATGTCGCGGTCGCGCAGGCGCTCCATATTCCGCACATTTTCAGCTTCGACCACGCCTATCCCCACAAGTTCAACCTGCCTTTGGTCGCGTAGCGCCGCCTCGATGTTCATTTTGACCGCGTAGCAGCCAGAAGTGGCGAAAGAGATCGTGTTGACAGGCTTCGCCGTTCCTTCGGACAATAGCCGTTCGCATGGCCTGGCACAAGCGCGGTCTGGTGTTGGGACGGTCCGGTCCCTGGTCGATCTTCCCGAAAGTGCGCCTGAAGGAGGCGGAACGCAGCGGGCATGTATATGTCGTGGGCAAAACAGGCAAGGGGAAAAGCAAGTTTTTGCAGCACTGCCTGTTTCAGGACGTCGTCGCAGGGCGCGGCTGCGCGGTCATCGACCCGCACGCCGATCTTATCCACGATCTGCTCGCGCTCCTGGAGGCGCGCGGCGTTCTGAAGGATGAGCGGCAGCGAGAGCGACTGATCTATATCGATCCCGCCGATCATACGTCTGTGGTGCCATTCAACGTGCTGGCGAGCAAAGGCGAACCGTACGCGATTGCACAGAACGTCATCGAAGCCTTCCGGCGCGCCTGGCCGGACGCGCTAGCGAATGCGCCCCACTTTGCCAACGTCATGCTGCACAGTCTGCTCGTGCTCATTCGGGTCAGGCGAACGCTCGTGGATTTGCCGCAACTTCTCATGAACCAAACTTGGCGGGATGTGATCTTGGACGGGATTGGCGATACCGACCTGTCCGAATTCTTTCATCTGCGCTTCGACCAGTGGGGCAGGCAAGCGCCGCTGCTGCGGGAAAGTACGCTCAACAAAGTGACCGCGCTCACGATGAACCCACACGTGCGCCGAATGCTTGGACACCATGAAAATCGGCTCGATTTTCGATCAATTCTAGATGAGGGGAAGGTGTTGCTTGTCAACTTGGGTCACTGCGACGAGGAGAGCCAGCGGCTGATCGGCAACCTGATTACGACAGGGATCGAGCAGGCAGCGTTTTCACGTCATGATGCGCCCGCCGCAATGCGCCGCCCCTTTTATCTTTACCTTGATGAATTCCACGATTTCAGCGCCGGAGCGATTTCCAGTAGAACGCTCGCGAAGATGCTGTCCGGGGCGCGGAAATTCGGATTGCATCTGACACTCGCGCACCAGAGCCTGAGCCAGTTGTCGGCGCAGACGCGCGGGGCGGTGCTCGGCAACGTGTGGACCAAGGTTATTTTCGGCGTTTCGGAAGAGGACGCCCATGAGTTCGCGCGGTTGATTGGGCTTGGGAATATCGACATGTCGGCAATTAAGCATGACGCGCAGACCGAGACGCAGCATCCCTTATATGCGCCGCTGCCGGAGCAGTGGCACGAATGGGCGACCACACTGGCGAACCAAAAACCCAGACAAGCCGTGCTGCGCGATCACCGTGGTCGAACGCGGCTGTTGTGGACGATCCCAATCCGAAAAGGGCAGGGATCTCCGACGTATCTTGTGCGAGAGCGTCCGGCGTTCGCGCGCGGCCATATGGTTCGCTACTCGGAAAACGCCACTATGGAACCTCCAGTCCAGTTGGATGCCCAGAAGGATACGTGGCCGCTTTATGACGACGTGGGAGCTTGAGAGAACCCGGCTGGCTATGAGAATACCGGTCGGCTCGATGCCGCCGATGTTGTATGCTGAGCATAACACAAACCCGCTATGCTCAACGCCGACCGCAACCAGCGCTTTCCGTTGCAATCGCTCGCCGCGCTGTTATTAAAAATCCTCGCCGACTCGAACCTTCTCTCCGTAATTGACAAGCTACTGCCCCATTTGCTCCTACTCGCGCCGACGTCTGGCATGTATGAGGTGCTTGAGCATGACGTGCGGCTGGAATTGCTAGACACACTGGGACGTGAAGCCGTTTACTACAAGCGGCAGCGGGTCCGGTTCCTTCAGGACAACATCGTCGCCTACGAGGACAAAGCCTGGGGTGACGGCAACATATTTGCCAAGTACAAATGCTCGCCTGGTGTTCCAGTGGATTACTACCGCGATGGGCATCGCTACCGCGTCTTGATTTCGCTGCGAGAAACCAAAAAACGAGGCGATGTAATGGAATTTCACATTCAGCGGCAGATTGAATGCGGATTTATGCAGGAAATCGAGGAGCTTCAGTCTGAAATAGACCACGAGACGAAGGAATTGACACTCACTGTCATCTTTCCTCAGGAACGACATCCAAAGGCAGTCTGGCGGGTTAAGCAAAACGCGGCACGAACGACGCCCTTGGAATCGAACCACTTCCAGAGGTTGCCTGATGGCAAGCTTCAAATTCGATGGAGGACACAGCACCCGAAGCGCTTTGATGCGTATAGTCTGCGCTGGAGTTGGTAGGCGGGTTGCGGGCGACGCTTGTCACCCGCAACCGAGCTCGATCAGGTGCCCCCTCCGCCACTCATCGCGGCTTTCCTTTCTCCAAAGGGCTTACGAGTTGGTTTTGCGGTTCACAGTCATATATGACTGTTACTATGCATTAGTAAGTCTATGCTCAAATTTCTATCATGGCAATTACGGGACATCACCATGAAAGTAATGCGCATTGAATGCCAAAGAATTCGGTTCCAGAATTCGCAAGGCGCGTGAAGACCGCGGGCTTTCTCAAGATGAATTAGCTGCATTGATCTCAAAAGATCAGCGAGCTATTTACGAATACGAGGCGGGTAAACGGCGCCTCGCGGCAATCGATTTGCCGACACTGGCCCGCGCTCTGGGCGTCTCAGTCGCCTATTTTTATGAGGAAAATATTCCTGCTGATGAGCTTGATCGCGTTATGCTGCGCGAATTTCAGCGACTTCCGAGCCTGACTGCCAAGCGTGGAATGATCGAACTACTACGTGCGTTCTCAGACACATTGCTGGAAGAACTAAGTGGTGCATCCGACAAGTTCAAGCAACTATAGGTAGGGAAGCGATACCGGGTTGACGAGTAGAACGATGACGG
>CALMDI010000462.1 GCA_937864975.1 uncultured Chloroflexota bacterium
CGGGCGAGATCGTGAGTGTAACGGTCATCACTGACCGTGAAACCGGTAGATCGAAGGGGTTCGGCTTTGTCGAAATGACCACCGACGAGCACGCCCAGCAAGCCATCCAGCGCTTCAACGGCTACAGCCTTGATAACCGCAATCTGACCGTCAGCGAAGCGCGTCCGCGCGAAGAGCGCTCGACGGGTGGGTACAGCGGAAATCGCAATCGCTATTAGGTCGGTCTGACCGGCTTTTAGCTTCAATGGCGCTACGGGGAATTTAGTTTCCGGTAGCGCTTTTTATTGTCGGTTTGCGCCTCGTGGCGCTTCATCCCGGCGCTTCGTAATGACACGCGACGGTGACAGCCGCTCAACTGTTTACTGCCGACCGCGCGACCAAAACTGGCAGCAAGGTCTAATAGTGTGTTATACTGAGTGTTCAGCGCGCAGCCTGTGCCGTTCTCGGCTCGACATGAGCTACCCACCCGTTTTTGGTTCTACTCCCACCCTCGGAATTCCGAGACCGCGATCAGCCTAAAAACTGATTAAACGAAAAACTGTTGTCTAGAGCGGGCGTTCCCTGCTTCAGAGGCACCGCTCGTCACCATCCCAATAAGCTAAAAACAACTCGGCAAAATCGATTATCACGAGGTGTATCATGACATCCAATCAGTTGGTACAAACGGCGTACGGCGCTTACGGCAACTCGGTGGAGTGGAAGACCCTGCGAGGCAAGCCGATGCCAACGTGGGACGAATTACCCGCGAACCGTCAGACTGCCTGGACAGCAGCGGTGGCGGCTGTGGCTGCCCAGCTTGTAGAAGACGGCGCTGTACAGCCGAGCGCGTCTCAGGCGGCTTCCTAGCGCGACCGTTGTTCTGACCGGCAGTTGACTCGCCGGGACGTATTCAACCTGCGTCCCCTCAGCGGTTGCGAATTAGCCGCTACAACCAAACGACATCGAGCACGCGGCGCACTCAAGGAACGCGACCGGCTTCAACGCGCGTGCTTGTTACGAGCCTGGCGTCAGGGCATTTCGGCGCGACTGCTGATCCCATCCCGTTTATGCCTCTGTGATCTCCTCAAGTAGAAAGCCGCCATCATGACTGTCTCGACTCGATCACGCATACGACTGGTGCAGCTATTCCTGCTGACGCTCGTGAAGCGCGGCGAGAAATCGAATGCGTATTCGATGGGCGCAAGCGCCGAAGATGCGTTTGACCGTTATGTCGAACGAATGAAAAACCGGCACGAAAGTGCCGCCGATATTGCCTTTCTTGAAGGCGAGCTTGCCGATCCAGGCACGCATCTCAAGCGATAGACATCAGCAGACCACGCCGTGGGGACAGGCGCTGAGGGTTCCCGAATCGGAGGCTGGCTCCGGCACAGGTAGAACCGTGAAGTCGTCGTGAGACTCTGGATGACCTTGCTTTTGATTCCGCTGGCAATGGCTCTCGGATCGGTCATCGCTGTTCCTGGCGCGCTGGGGGTGTTCGCCGGTCTGATTGCCGTCGCGCTGTATTTCTTTGTCATGATGCTTCGCGCATCCGAGTGGCGTTAAAGCAGGCATCGCGCCGCGCGTCCCCGACCCGCCACGACGTGCACAGTTCCTTCGTTAGAGTTGCTCCCGCGCCTTCACAATTACGCGCCTGCCGAGAACCGTAATTCCCTTTTATAACTAAACGAGTTACTGTCGTTACGGCGAATCGAAGGCAACCCGGTCACTCTCGCACTTGAATTCACGCGCTTTACGACGTCGAGCGATGCACTCGTTTCCTATGGCTCCGCCTGTTTCATTATCCCTATAGTGCAAGGTAACTCACGATGACTGTCAGCGATCAAGCAGCCAATACCGAGCCGAAGTCGAGCTTTATCGACAAAGTGAAAGACGTGGTTGGTGTGGGGCATGGGCAAGAGACACCAGCCGATACGCCAACCCCGGAACAACCTACCCATAAGTTCCAGCGCATCCACATTATCGTCAATCCTGCCTCTGGTCAGAATGGATTAAACCTCCCGGCGCTCAATAAAGTCTTGAACGACCTGAAGATTGACTGGGAGATGTTTGTCACCCGGCAGGGCGGTGAGGCACGGGAACGCGCGGAGCAAGCCATCGCCGCCGGGGTGGATGCGGTCGTCGTGTATGGCGGCGATGGCACGGTGTTGGAAGTCGCCAGCGGCATGGCTGGCAGCGATATTCCGCTGGTCATCTTGCCGGGCGGCACCGCCAATGTGCTGTCCGTGGAGCTGGGCATCCCGCGCGACCAGACACAGGCTGCACTGCTGCTGGGCGGTGTCCCCAACGCCGTTCGCGCGCTCGACATGGGCGCGCTGGTAGGCGCGAACGCCGAGGGTGATAACAGCGGCGACCTGTTGTTCTTCCATCTGGGAATCGGCTTGGAAGGGACGATGCATGAAGAAGCGGATCGCGAAGCAAAAGACCGCTCCGGGATGCTCGCGTACGTCGTCGCCGCGCTGAAAACGCTTTCCAACCCGACGGTGGCACGCTACCACCTGACACTCGACGGGAAAGAGGTCGAGGCGGAAGGCATCAACTGTATGATCACCAACTTCGGGAGCGTCGGCGTGCCGGGGATTACCCTGTCCCATGCCATCGACATGAGTGACGGGCTGCTCGACGTGATTATCTTTCAGGACGCCAATGTGTCGTCGCTGCTCGCTGCCGCCGCCAACGCCGTCACGTCCGGCGAGCTGGCGCAGCCTCTGGTGCAGTGGCAGGCGCGGGAAATCACCGTCGTCGCCGATCCCCCGCAGTCGATTGTCGTCGACGGCGAATTGATTGAAGTCGATTCGGTCACGGTTCGCGTGATGCCGCAGGTCGTCCGCGTCGTCGTGCCTGCTCCAAGCAGCCCGTAACTCAATAGGCGTTGCGCCATCGGGTGGCGTTGATAAAGACAGAACCGGCGCTCGAGCCATTTGAAATATTACTGTGATTGCTAGTTGCCATGCTGTGGACGCGAAACCCCACCCTCTGCCTCCCTCCCCGATTTCGGGGAGGGAG
>CALMDI010000463.1 GCA_937864975.1 uncultured Chloroflexota bacterium
GGCTCGATGGAGCGCTTCATCGGCATCATCATCGAGCATTTCAACGGCGCATTCCCGGCGTGGCTCGCGCCCGTGCAGGCGGTCATCATCCCGATCACGGACAAGCACGTCGAGTACGCGCAGGGCGTGGCGAAAAAGCTGCGCGATGCTGGGATGCGGGTGAACGTGGACAGCGGCAAGGCGCGCATGGGCGCGAAGATTGCCGTCGCGCGCGAGCAGCAAATCCCGTGGATGCTGATCGTGGGCGACCGCGACATGGCGGCAAACGCGGTCAGCGTGCGCCTGCGAACGGACGAAGACCTCGGTGCGATCCCGGTCGACGAATTCGTTCAGCGCGCGAAGCAAATCGTGGACGACAAATCGCTGTCGCTGTCATAACAGCGACGCCTAAGGAAAACTGAGTTAACGCAAAACGACGCCGGGGGCTGAAGCCGCCCGGCTGCGGGAAAAGCCAATAAGCCCACTGAAGGGGCTGAAAGACATCTACGGCTCATAATAGCCCCTTCAGTGGGCTTCACGTTCTTAGCGGCAGCCGGGCGGCTTCAGCCCCCGCGTTGCTTGAATTGCCGCCACGTCCCAACGGACCTTCCGGCTTTTAGCAAGAAGCCCACTCAAGCCCCCCGCGTCTTGCCCTATAATGGAGATTGCAACACCCTCATCCATGAAACTACAGGAGGATGGATATGCCTCATTTTCTCGTGCTTGCGTCGTACACGACCGAAGCCATCGCCGCGATGGTGCAGAATCCCCAGAACCGCATGGAGAGCATCGCCCCGGTCGCGGAGAAGCTCGGCGGGAAACTGCTGCACACCTGGCTGTCCTTCGGAGAGTATGACTCCGTGTCGATCTTCGAGTTTCCCGCTAACGTCAACGCCGTCGCGCTGTCCTTCGCGGCGTCTGCCAGCGGCGCGGTTCAGAACGTCGTCACGATTCCGTTGATCTCATGGGAAAAAGGCATGGAAGCCATGCTGCTGGCGCTCGGCGCGGAGTTCGAGCCGCCGGAAGAAGACCCTGCGTAAGGCTGGTTCGGCATCCATGACTTCGGCAGGGGCGCTCGGCGGTGCGCCCTTTGTGTTCTGATTGCCCGCCAACGCGCCCATCGAAATCCGCCAAACGGATGAGTTTATGGGGAGGCAATTTCGACTATAATCAAGCGAGTTCTGCGCCTCGCGGATCGTTCACACTCGACTATCTGGAGTACATCCCCAATGGCAAACCTCACGAGCACGATTCGGGTCTTCTTTCTGGCGGCGTCCCCGGAGCTCGCCGCGTAACCCGGATGACCACCTGCTCGTAGTCGCTGGTCATCCTCGCCTTTGACCAGTCGAGCGCGCGTCTCTGTTCATGAGCCGCGGCGCTTGCGCTTCAATTTGAGGAACAACCGAATATGTTTGGCGCTTTTCGCGTCTACGTGCTCTACGCATTTCTGAGCAGCGTCTTCTTCACGATTTTTGCGACCTACAACATCGTGTACTACTCGACGCTTCTGGGTCTCAATCCGCTCCAGTTGGTGCTCGTCGGCACGCTGCTGGAACTCACCGTGTTCGTGTTTGAGGTGCCGACGGGCATCGTAGCGGACGTCTACAGCCGCCGCCTGTCAATCATCGTCGGCGTGTTCTTAATGGGGGTCGGCTTCACCGTCGAAGGCGTCATCCCGACCTTCGGCGCGGTGCTGCTGTCGCAAATCATCTGGGGCATCGGCGTCACCTTCACCAGCGGCGCGACCGCGGCGTGGATCACCGACGAGCTTGGCGAAGACCGTGTTGGGCGCGCGTTCATGCGCGGCGCGCAGGCGGGTCAGTTCGGCGGCATCCTCGGCGTGCTGATCGGCACAGCGCTGGCGACCGTCGCCATCAATCTGCCCGTGCTGGTCGGCGGTCTCACGCACATCGCCCTCGCCGTGCTGCTGGTATTCATCATGCCGGAAACAGGCTTCAAGCCGACGCCGCGCGAAGACCGGACGACCTGGCGGCAGATGGCGCACACCTTTCGCGCAGGGTTCAAGGTTGTGCGCGTAAAACCGATGCTTATCACGCTGCTGTTCGTCGGCGTGTTCTGGGGCATGGCGAGCGAAGGCTATGATCGCCTGTGGCAGAAGCACGTGCTCGACAACTTCACGCTGCCCGCGCTCGACGGCATCGACCCGGTCGCGTGGTTTGGCATCTTCAGCATCGCCGGGGCGGTCGTCGCCATTCTCGCCACCGAGCTCGTCCGGCGGCGCGTGGACACCACCCGACCCCGCGCGCTGGCAAAGGCGCTGCTCATCGTCAATGGACTGCTCATCGGCGCGGTGATCGTGTTTGCCTACGCGCAGCCGTTTGCGCTGGCGTTCGTCGTCCTCATGGTCATCGGCACCATGCGGAGCCTGCACGGTCCTCTGTTCGCCACGTGGCTGAACCAGCACATCGACTCCCGCGTGCGCGCGACCGTGCTGAGCATGGCGAACCAGACCGACGCCATCGGTCAGATCGCGGGCGGTCCCGTCGTCGGCTTGATCGGGCTGCGGCTGTCGGTGCGCGCGGCGATCTTCGCGGCGGGCATTTTGCTCTCGCCCATCCTCGTACTGTACACGCGCACGCTGCGCCGCGAGCGTGCCGCCGAAGAAGCGGCGCTTCTGTCGTGAACGTGTTCTGATAAGGGATACAGGCGCGACCGGACAATCATGCAACCGCACGTCTGATTCGGCGTATAGACGTTAGCATTCGCGTGCGATGGGCGCGCTTACGGAAGCGAACAGGGGGACATGGATGGTGACGAAACGGCTTTACCGATCCCGAACCGATCAGATGGTCTCCGGTGTCTGCGGCGGCTTGGGGGAGTATTTTGACATCGATCCGACGCTGGTACGCATCGCCTTTGTGCTGCTGGCGATGGCGGGCGGACCGGGCGTGATCGCGTACATCATTCTGGCGTTTGTCATCCCCGAAGCGCCGGAGGAACCGCAGGAGAAGGTCAAGAACGCGCCGCCTGAAGAATAGCAGATAGCTTTCAGCGCTCAGCGTTCAGCATTCAGCATTCAGCATTCAGCATTCAGCATTCAGCTAAAGATAAAAGCGTAACGCAAAGGCGCAAAGAGGCAAGGCCGCAAAGAAAAATTTTCCCTGCGTCTCTGTTCCTCTGCGTCTCTGCGTTAAGTTGTTGCTTTGGTTTAGTTGAGTGCTGACCGCTGACCGCTAGCTTGCCGCTTTCGGCGGCACCAGCGCCATTTCTTCGACCAATTCAACCGAAAACTCCGTCAGCGACACGAGGTTCACGTCTGCCATCTGGACGATGTCGTCGGGCAGCGGGAAGCCGGGGCTTGGCACGGCAAGCGCGTACATGCCCGCCGCGTGAAGCGAGCGCACGCCGTTCGACGAATCCTCGACTCCAAGACAATGGGCTGGCTCGACGCCGAGGAGTTCCGCCGCCTTCAGATAAATGTCGGGGTGCGGCTTGCCGCGCGTCATGTCATCCCCGAAGACCATCACCTCAAACACCCGATCCAAGCCCGTGAGCGCCGTCACGCGCTGGATCACCGCCGTGGGCGAGCCAGACGCCAGCGCCACGCGGTAATGGGTGGCTGCTTCGCGCACCGCCTCGACCGCGCCGGGCAGAACGGGCAGATGGGTATCAAGGCGATTCAGAACCAGCGTGGTCACGTCGCGCATGATGGTCGGGATGGGCACGTCGGAGAGGAGCAAACGCTCCTGCATCACCTCCGCCCATTCGACCGTGTTGCGCCCCATGCAGTGACGCTGGTCGTCCGGCGTCCACGTTTTGCCATGCGCGCCCGTCCACTCCACGCGCGACTCCCACCAGTAGTCCTCGGAGGCGACAATCACACCGTCCATGTCGAAGATGACTGCGTCGATGGGCATGGCGTTGCTCCGCAACAGTTAAAAGTGCAAAGTAAAAAATCGAAAGTAAAGATGAAATGTGACGAACGTTGCGTTGAAGTCGTCACTTTTCACTTTTTACTTTCGACTTTTTACTTTAATACAATTCCGGGCGGCGATCCTCGAACACCGGAATGCGCTGGCGCACCTGATCGACAACGTCCAGTTCGATATCCGTGGTCAGCAGCATGGGGGTTTCGCCCGCTTCGACAATGATCTTGCCCCACGGATCGACAATCATCGAGTGCCCGCCGAACGTGGTATCGCCGGTTTCGCCCGCGGCGTTACAGGCGACAATGTAGCACTGATTTTCAATCGCCCGCGCCTGAAGCAGGACGCGCCAGTGTTCGATGCGCGCGATGGGCCACTCGGAAGGGATCAGGATGATCTTCGCGCCGTCGACCGCGTACTTGCGAAACAGTTCGGGGAAGCGCAGATCGTAGCAAATGGCGATGCCAGTGCGCCCCCACGGTAAATCCATCGCCAGCGGCGACTCGCCGGGCTGAAGCCAGCGGTCTTCGTCCATCAGGCGGAACAGGTGAATTTTGCGGTAAACGCCCATCACGCGCCCGTTAGGCGAGAGGAACACGGCGCTGTTGGCAATGTCCATCCCGCGCTTTTCGAGCGTCGAGCCGAGGATGCTGAGCTTGTTCTGCTGCGCCAGCGTCGCCACGTCGGCAAACAGCCCCGTATTGAGCGTCGCGGCGAGGTCTTGCCCGCGGTCGAGCGCGTAGCCGGTTGACCACAACTCCGGGAACAGCACGAGATGCGAGCCGCGCCGCGCGGCTTCAACCGTCCACTCCTCGACGCGCTGATAATTTTTTCGCACGTCGCCAAGCGCGATATTCATCTGACCGAGCGAGATCACCAGTTTTGCCACGGCTCACCATCTCCAATGAACTCTGCGACCTAGCCTCGCATCACCATCGTCTGCTCGCGCCAGAGCGCCGTAATCGTGTCCACGACGTCCGATTCAGACATCGACGTGGTATCGAATTCCTGAACGCCCGGCAGCTTGCGAACCGACCACTCGCGTTTCAGGTTGCCCAGCGCGACGGCGCGCTCCGCCGGGTTGTGATAGCGCCCCCCCAGCGCGAGGTGCAGCCGTTGAAGCACCGCGTCGAGCGTGGCGACGAGGCACAAGACCACGCCCGTTTCGGTCAGTCGCGACAGGTAATCGCCGTGCAGCAGCGTTTCGCCGCTGATGAGCAGCACCGCGCCGCGGTACAGCAGCATCTCGTCGATCACCTCGGCTTCGAGCGTCTTCAGCCGCGCGGTGCCGTAACGGATACGAATGTCCTCAATCGGCAGGTCGGCGCGCGCTTCAAGCCGCGCCTCGTAATTGACAAACGGCATCCCCAGCCGCTCGGCGATGCGGCGCACCACGACCAGTTGATTCGGACCCAGATAGCCCGTGAGGACGAGATTCCGGTCGGAAGGAGGAACCGCGTCGATCATGGGTTCCAGCCGGGGAACGCAGCGTCGAGCACGGTTGGCAGCTCGGTCAGCGTATGGATGATGCTGTCCGGCTGGATGCTGCCGTTCAGGACGGGCGGGCGGCGGCGCGAAACGCGCAGGACGGCGTGAATTCCCGCCGCCTTCGCCCCACCCACGTCGGCTTCCATGTCGTCGCCCACGAAAACGGTCTCCTCCGGGCGAGCGCCCAGGCAGTCGAGCGCCGCGCGGAAGATCGAGGGGTGCGGCTTCAGATAGCCAAAATCGGCGGCGGAAAAGCGGCAGTCGGGAAAGAAGTGCAGCAGCCCGTGCGATTTAAGCTCGGCGTCGCGCGCCCACATCGGCTGGAAGGCGTTGGTAATCAAGCCAAGCTGGATGCCCTGATCGCGCAGATGACCGAGCATGTCGATC
>CALMDI010000464.1 GCA_937864975.1 uncultured Chloroflexota bacterium
CAACCGACGCCTAACGGACCCATCCAGCCAGGCGGCTGCGATGCCGTGAGCGCTGTCGCGGGAGTTGCCAACTTTCTCGGCGGGCTGCTCGGCTCGAACAAGCGGCTCACCGTAGCATCCCGCGCCGAGGTCGAGGCGGCGCGCGCGGCGGCTGCCCTGCCGCGCGCGATGGAAGCCGGAATGCCGCCCATCGGTCCCGCCGTCCCCGAAAATATGGTCGACTGCGCCCTCGCCAAGCCGCTGGATGCCAACATGTTCAGCGACGATATCCTCGGCATTGGCATCGTCAACGAGACGATCCTCCCAGAGCTTGGGATGCGCGTCCGCAAATTCGGGCGCACGACCAGCTACACCGAAGCCAACATCACCCTGCTGAACGCGACTGTGAACGTCGCCTACAGCACGTCGCGGGGCACGCGCACCGCCCGCTTCGTCGGTCAGATCATTGCCGAGGCGATGAGCCAGGGCGGCGATTCGGGGTCGCTGATCGTGGACGCGGAGGAGAACAAGGCGGTCGGGCTGCTCTTTGCCGGGTCGTCCCTGGCGACCATCTTCACGCCGATTGACCTGGTCTTGAACGCGCTCAACATCACCCTCTGATATGCTCGCGCGAGTTCGACGAGTCGAGGAGCAAGCTTATGGACAGGGGCGATCTTCAGGAACAGCTTCGACGGGCAACCGACGTGCAGGCGAGATATGCCGACTACTTGCTGAGCAAGCCGCACGTGGTCGGGCTTGGCATTGGCATGGCGCAGCGGGACGGTCTGCAAACGCCCGAAGTCGCGCTGATCGTAATGGTGAACGAGAAATTTCCGGCGTCGGAGCTAACCCCGGACGACCTGATTCCGCAGGAACTGGACGGCGTCCGCGTCGACGTCCAGGAAACCGGCGGCTTTACCACCCTCGACGCCCAGTAATCCCGGCACGTCTCGCGAATGCTAAGCGTCAGTTGTGGCGCGGCATACGGCGCTGCCACGCTCCCTTCGCGTCGGCAGAAAGCACATCGCACGATGAACGATCAGGACATCCTCGCGCTCTACGACCGCGCGCTGCGCCGCGACGTGGAGTATCCCGATATGCGCCGCGAGGCATTCCCCGACCTCGTCCGTCTGGTTGACCTGACGGGACGACAGGGCGCGGTCATCTATTCTCAGTTGGACGAGCAAAGCGCGGACGCCACGATTGAGGAACAGATTGCTTATTTCGAGGGCATCAGGCAGGACTTCGAGTGGAAAGTCTTCGGCTACGATCACCCGCCTGATCTCGTTGCCCGGCTGAAAGCGCGCGGCTTCGAGATTGACGAGGAAGAAGCGCTGCTGATCTACGACCTCGACCATGCCGCCCCGGAAATGCTCGCGCCCGTCACGCATGACATTCGCCAACTGACCGAGCCGGAGCAGGTAGCTCCGGCGATTGCCGTGCTCGAACAGGTCTGGAACGGGTCAAAAGACTGGCTGGCGGAGCGGCTGTCCACCGATTTGCGCGAGCGCCCCGAAACGCTGCGTCTCTACACCGCCTACGCCGACGGCAAGCCGGTCAGCGCCGCGTGGATGTATGTCAACCCCGGCACGCCGTTTGCCGGGCTGTGGGGCGGCTCGACATTGGAAGGCTATCGCGGGCGTGGTCTGTATTCGGCGCTGCTCGCCACGCGCGTTCAGGAGGCGCGGCGGCTTGGCGTGCGCTTCCTCACCATCGACGCCAGCCCCATGAGCCGCCCGATTGTGCAAAAGCACGGCTTCCGCTTCATGACGCTCATGCACGCCTGCGTGTGGGCGGTAGACGTGGATACTACCCGCCTCTAATTACCGTCGTCCCTTGCGGAGTTTCGAGGCGTCGCCACCGACTCCCAGATGATCTCGTGTACCTCATCTTCGCTGCGACTTTCCGCGTCGATAATCCGCAGGCGTGGAAAGAACGCTTTCAGGTCGCGATACCGCTCGCGTTGAATCTCCAGTTGTTCGAGCGTGTCGTCCGGGTCGTTCAGGGTCTCGCCCGACGCCGCGTTCCGCGCCTCGATCCGTCGCAGCGCTTCCTCCGGCGACACGTCGAGCAAAAACAGGTGTGTAGGCTGCGGCAGCAGTGTGTGTAGATAGGCAATATTCGAGGGGGAGAGCCACCCGACTTCACTTTGATACACGAGGCTGCTCAGATAGCTGCGATCTGAAATGACCGGTTTGCCCGCAAGCTGCGCGTCCAGAATGGTATAGCGCACGTTCATGTAACGGTCGGTGAGCAGAAGCAGAAGCTGCGTCTGCCGGTCGCGCTGGCGGGCGTCGAGCGTGCCGCTCATCTCGCGATACCAGACCGTCGGCTCGTGAATTAAAACCGGATCGCTGTCCGCCTGCCCGTAGCGCCTGAGCAGCATCGCCGCCTGAACGCTCTTGCCCGACCCGTTAACCCCTTCGATGACGATGTAGGGCGCGGCAGGCAGCGCCGCCATCGGTTCTTCGGCGCGCAGACGGTCGAGGAACAGGCGCACGAACACGTAATCCTGCGCCGCCTGATAGCGACTTTCCTCAAATTCCAGCGTCCCGATCTGCGCCGCCAGCGTATGTTCCAGCCGGTCGAGCACGTCGTCCATCCCGCCGCCCGTCGCGCCCGAACGCAGCGCGGCGCGCACGATTCCCGTCGCGCCGAAATCCGCCAGCGCGTCGGCATCGATTAGATGGAATGTTTCCGGCAACATAGGCACCATAGGCAAAACAAAATCGCTGTGATGGAGAAGTTCTACAAAGCCGAC
>CALMDI010000465.1 GCA_937864975.1 uncultured Chloroflexota bacterium
TTTCAATAATCGGCAGCGCCGTCAGCGATCCCCCGCCGCGCGCTTCGCTCAACTGAGCGGCGCGTTCCAGCAGGCGGCTGTGCAGGTAGAACACGTCGCCCGGATACGCTTCGCGTCCCGGCGGGCGGCGCAGGAGCAGCGACACCTGGCGGTATGCCCAGGCGTGCTTGGAGAGGTCGTCGTACACGACGAGCGAGTCCTTGCCGTTTTCCATGAACCACTCGCCAATCGCGCAGCCCGCGTAGGGGGCGATATATTGCAGCGCCGCGGACTCGGATGCCGACGCCACGACGACCGTGGTGTATTCCATCGCGCCCGCTTCTTCCAACTGCGTCACCAGACGCGCGATCTCGCCGCGGCGCTTGCCGATGGCGACATACACGCAGTTCATCCCAAGACCCTTCTGGTTCAGGATGGTGTCGATGCAGATGGCGCTCTTGCCCGTCTGGCGGTCGCCGATGATGAGCTGGCGCTGACCGCGCCCAATCGGCGTCATGCCGTCGATGGCGACGATACCCGTTTGCACCGGGCGATACACGTTGCGGCGCTCCATCACGCCCGGCGCGATGCGCTCGATGTTGAAGTATTCCGTGAACTGGATTGGACCCTTGCCGTCGATGGGTTCGCCGAGCGCGTTGACGACGCGACCGACCAAGCCCATGCCGACCGGCACGGACGAGATACGACCGAGCGGGCGCACTTCGTCGCCTTCGTTGATCGTGTCGTAGTCGCCCATGATGATGACGCCGATATTGTCGGCTTCGAGGTTGAAGGCGATGCCGGTCACGCCGTTGGAAAAGCGTACCAGCTCGCTCATGCGGATGTTGCGTAGACCGGCAACGCGAGCGATGCCGTCCCCGACTTCTTCGACAAACCCGACTTCGACCGACTCAATCGAAGGCTGGTAGCCTTGAACCTGCTCAAGCAGCGATTCAAAGATACTGCGAGTACCGGAGACTTCCGCCATGTAGTGATTCTCCTAGCATTTTAGAGATGGACGTTGCAAGAGTGTGCCGCAAACGGCACCGAAAAACCATGATTTGAACGGCATTGAGGCACGTTGTTACGTACGTCTATTGTAGCGCAAGCCGTTTCAGTTGTCCACTTTTTCACAAACGAAGTCGTTGATTGAAACTGAGCCGCAATACCGCCAAAAGATTTGTCGCGCAGCAGCGTGGACAATTCATAAACCTCTGTTGCTCTGTCCCGCTCAGGGGGTCTGCGCTTCGCGCAGACTGCGGAGCGGTTGTGCCCGCGTTCGCCCAACCGCCGTAGGCGGTCGGGTCTAGACGCCGCTAAAGCGGCGCGAACGGGGCAAACCGAAGTTCCCGCCAGCGGCGGGAACCCCGCGCGTGTTGCTCTGCGTTAAGTTTTGTATCTCTGGTTGCCTTTTGCGGTTCAAATCTGTTTTGATCGACAGGTGCAAACTGGCGCGCGATGATTTACAATTTGCGGCATATCACACGATAGAGGAGCGATCAACTCATGCCTCGGATTGGGCTGTTTTATGGCAGCAACGAAGGACACACGGAAGAAGTCGCGCGGCGAATCAGGGTTGCTTTCGACGCGATTGAGCCGGACGCCGTGAAGGTATACAACATCGGGCAGTCGCAGGCGTCCGACATTCTCGGCTATGAATATCTAATCTTCGGCATCCCCACGTGGAACATTGGCGAGCTTCAGGACGACTGGGCGATCTTCTTTCCGACGATGGACTCGATGGATTTCAACGGCAAGAAGGTGGCGCTGTTCGGTCTGGGCGACCAGTTCGGCTACAGCGCGACCTTTGTGGACGCGATTGGCATCGTCGGCAAAAAGGCGCGCGAGAAGGGCGCGGCGATCCTCGGCACGTGGCCCCGGTTCGAGTACCAGTTTGAGGATTCAGTCGGGCTTGAAAACGCTGAGTGGCTGATCGGGCTTGCCGTGGACGAGGACAATGAGAAAGAATTCACCGAGGAGCGCATCCAGAGCTGGGTAAAAATGGTCGCCGTCGAGTTCGGCATGGCGCCCGTCCCGGCATAAGAAATTGAACCGCCAAGACGCCAAGAAAATGGGTCGTAGGGGCGCACGGCGTGCGCCCTTTTGTTTACAGCCACGACTCTACTTACCGCTCATCTGGCTTCTTTATGTCCCCGCCGCCCAGCTTGATGCTGTGCTGGTAGGCTGCCCACACCGCGCGGGCGATCACCGTCCGCAAGCCGCCCTTCTCCATGTGGTAAATCGCTTCCGCCGACGTGCCGCCGGGACTCGTCACCTGATTGCGGAGGTGCGCCGGGTGCAAGCCGCTTTTCGCCGCGTATTCGACCGAGCCGCGCATGGTTTGCAGCACCAGCCGCTCGGCGTCACGGCGCGAAAAGCCCATATGCACGCCCGCGTCGATCAGCGCTTCCATGAACAGGAACACGTAAGCGGGACCCGTGCCGCTCAGCGCCGTTGCCATGTCGAGATATTTCTCCTCGTCCATGAACAGTTCTTCGCCCAATGCGCCGAGCAAGGCTTTCGCCTGCCGCCGCTGCGCTTCCGGCACCTGCGGCGTCGCCGTCCAGACCGTAATCCCCTGCCCGATCTGCGCGGGCGTGTTCGGCATGGCGCGCACAACGCTCGAATTACCGATTCCTTCCGCGATGGTACGAATCTTGACCCCCGCGAGAATGCTCAGGATCATGGTCGCCTTTTCCGCGCGGTTGTGCAGCACCTGCGCGACCTGCCCGAACGCCTGCGGCTTGACCGCCAGCACCAGCACGTCGGCGGCTTCGGCGGCTTCGATGTTGTCGGTCGTGGCGCGCACCTTGTAGCGCTCGCGGAGCGTATCGCCGCGCTCGGCGAGGGCATCGGCGCAAATGACCTGCTCCGGCTGAAGCAGGCGATGATTCATCAACCCGGCGATCATCGCTTCCGCCATCACGCCGCTGCCAATAAACGAGACCGTTTTATTTTCAAAGACCATGATGTGCCTTGCTTGTTCTTGCCGCGTTGACTATTCCGAAAGGCGCTTTATACCGCCGTTAGCTCAATTCCCGCGCGCGATACGGGTTGTCCTGCTCCCATCGCGCCGACGCCTCGGCAATCCGTTCCTCTTTGACAACCACGCCAATACCGGGCGCGGTCGGCACCGCAATGGTGCTGTCCAGTCCCAGCGTGAACGGCGGCTCGGTCAGGTCGGGGTTGTAATAGCGGTCGGTCGCGGAAATATCGCTCGGCAGAGTCACGCCTGGCAGCGACGCGAACGCCAGATTTGCCGCCCGCCCGATCCCCGTTTCCAGCAGCCCGCCGATCCACAGCGGCACGTCGTGCGCCACGCACACCTGATACAGTTCGAGGCTTTCGGTGTAGCCACTCACGCGCGCCGGTTTGAGATTGATAATTCGGCACGCGCCCAGCTCAATCGCCAGCCGCGCGTCGTTCGCGGAATGGATACTCTCGTCCAGGCAGATCGCCGTTTGAAGCTGCGGCTGCAATTTGCTGTGCTCGTAAATGTCGTTGTAGCCAAGCGGCTGTTCCAGCATGAGCAGGTTGAACTCGTCCATCTGGCGCAGGTGATCGGCGTCCGCCAGCGTGTAGGCGCTGTTCGCGTCCAGCATCAGCGAGATATTCGGGTAGGCGTGCCGAACCCCGTGCGCGAGCTGCACGTCCCACCCCGGCTTAATCTTGAGCTTGATGCGTCCGTAGCCCTGCGCCAGCCGCAGCGCAATGGTTTCCAGCGTCGCCTCGATGCTCGGCTTGATGCCGATGCTGACGCCGACGACTGCGTAGCCGCGCGGCGCGTTCCCCTCCCGCAGGTGCGCGGCGAAGGCGTCCGCCATCGGCAAGCCGTTCGTCTTCGCCCAGGCATCCCACGCGGCGGCTTCCAAGCCGTGCTTCGACAGCGGATGCCCGCGCACGCCGCGAATCAGCGCGGGCACCTCGGTTGGGCTGTTCAACGCCTGCCCCAATAGCAGGGGGATCAAAAACTGCCGGAGGATATGCTGCGCGGTGCCGACCGTCTCATAGCTGTAGCCTGGCTTGATCTCCGCCGACGATTCGCCCCACCCGACGACACCATCGTCCGTTTCGAGCCGAACGAGGATTGCCGTCTTAAACGGCTCCTCGCCGAAGCTCGTCCTCAGCCGCTCGACCAGCGGCATGGCGACGGTAAACAGTTGAATATTGCGGACGGTTATGGAACGCACGACAAAGCCCCTTTGACGACGCGGCGCGGCAACCTGATTTCTGTGGCTAGTTCATAGTAAACGAATCGAACTGCGGACCGTTATAACTCAACAGTCACCGTCATTTAATCTACTCACAGGCTGTGAGCCATTCTCATACCCATACGGAAATTCCCCATTTGCCGCGCAACGTCGCTCGTATTCTTCCCACGTTTCGTTTCTACGGACAAGGAACGGAGGCGGAATTTCAACATCCCCGCAAGACTGACCAATCTCCGCCCGAATTTGCGCCCACCTTCTACCCGGAAAATGCTCGGCTATTTCTACTTGATTTGCGCCCCGTTCGACAAGTTTCTTGAGTTCTGATAACTCTCTGAATGACCAAGCGTTTCTCCCATTCGGGCGGCGTAAGGTAACGGTATCGGTACTGCCGTCAATCCAGTAGACCGTTAGAGGCAAAGAACCGTTCGGTAGACAGTCCGTTACCTCAATGCGTTCAATGTATTCCGCAATAGCTAATCTGAGGGCTTTTTGTCGCCCCCCTGAACTCAGCACTAACTGTGCCGAGTCCGTAATATCAAAAACCGCCTGTTTTAGCCGCCCTATTCTGCCCGCTAAATCAAGATCGCCCCGTCTAGCGTCCAACTGTTCCAACTTTGCCTGTAGCTGGTTTCGCTCTTGTTCCGCCCGCTCATACCTTTGTTCGTATTGTGTCCTGAGTGTGGGGATAGAAGCGGCGGCGAACGCATCCACCATTTTTTGCATTTCGCGCTCATAGGCTGTGATTTGCTCTGTAATGAGGTTACGTTGCTCATCACGTTTTGCTTGTCGTTGTTGCCAAACACCCCCATATACCACCTCATCATATGTGGACGCCAATTTTTCCTCAAGTAGATAAACAATCGCATCGTCTATCGGTTCGGCGCGACGTACCCACAGTTTAGCGTCGACGGGGTGTGTTCGGTCTTTGGCAGCGTAAGTATATTTCCGCTTGGGGTCATAATGCACCCCAACCTTGCGCCATTTGCCGTTTATACA
>CALMDI010000466.1 GCA_937864975.1 uncultured Chloroflexota bacterium
GATTTAACCAAGCCGCTGTTTCACAACGTGTTCGCCATGTGGATGTATTTCCCGGCGCAGAAACTCGAGGCGACGACGATCACGCTGACCGAGCAGGGCGACCGCTGGCACGTCGAGCACGATTACGCGCTGCCGCGTGTGCGGGAGATGTTTCTGCGGAACAAGGTCGAGCGAGTATTGATCCCCACGCTGCATTCGCTGAAGGGGCAGGGCAGGCTGCGCGATGACTGGCGCGCGTACCTGAAAGCGGCGCTGTTCTGCTGCCCGCTGCTGACGATGAATTTAACGGACGGCGTGAAGTTCCCGCCGGAGATCAGCCTGTTAGGACTGGTAATGGCGGTCGAGATGGGCGCGGAAAGCGAAGGCGAGCGCAGTCGCATCGACCAGACGCTGGACGAGGTCGAGCGGGGGCTTGCGTAGCGGGGCGACAAAAGGCATCGCCCCGCCAACCAACAGCGTTACTTGCCGACGACTTCTCGTTTGGCGTTTGGCGCTTCGACGCCGTTACTCCTGCGCGTGTCGATATCGCCTTCGTACATCAGCGCGGCGTGCCCGCGCTCCCCGGTGCTGATGCGGATCACGTCTTCGACCGGGTAGACGAAGATCATGCCGTCGCCTAAGCCGCCGGTGTGCGCCGCGTCCTGAATCGTTTTGATGGTCTTTTCGACATTGTGATCGCTGAGCACAATGTTGATTTGAACGCGCGGCAGCAGGTCGATCTGATAGGTGCCCGTGCGCCCGGCAAGCGTGATGCCGCCCTGACGCCCATGCCCGCGCACCTCGACGACGTTCATGCCGACGATGCCAATTCGCCGCAGGGCGTCCTTCACGTCGTGGAGCCGCTCTTCGCGAATGATCGCTTCAATCTTTTTGGTCATGGCGAATTCCCCCTGTGGTTTAGGCGTAAGCGCGCTCGCCGTGCTCGCTGATATCCAGACCAACTTCTTCCTCGTTCTCGTCCACGCGCAGCCCGATGGTGCGCTGAATGACCTTCGCGATCACGAACGTGACGACAAAGGCAAACACGATCACGATGACGGCAGCCACGGCTTGAATGGCAAGCTGCCCCGGATTGCCGTAGAACAGTCCGTCGAAGCCTGCCGAATTGACCGTCGTGGTGGCAAACAATCCGGTCGCGAGCGCTCCCCACAAGCCGCCCATGCCGTGGCACGCCCACACGTCGAGCGACTCGTCCAGCTTCGACTTCTGGCGCAGGCGAATGGCGTAATAGCTGATGGGCGCGGCAACGGCGCCGATGATGAGCGCGGAGAGCGGCGTCACGAAGCCCGCCGCGGGCGTGATCGCCACCAGACCGACGACCATCCCCGTGACGATGCCGAGGACGCTAGGCTTGTTGTCGCGCCAGCTCAGGAACATCCAGACCAAGCCTGATGCCGCCGCCGCGGTATTGGTGGTAACAACGGCATTGACGGCAAGCCCGTTCGCGCCAAGCGCGCTGCCGCCGTTAAACCCGAACCAGCCCATCCACAGCAGCCCCGCGCCGAGGACGGTGAAGGGAATGCTGGTTGGCTCCGCGACGACGCGCCCGAAACCCTTCCGCGGTCCAATCACGCGCGCGAATGCCAGCGCCGAAAACCCGGCGGTGATGTGAACGACCGAGCCGCCCGCGAAGTCGAGCGCGCCCATCTGCCGCAGGATGCCGCCGACGCCCCAGACCCAGTGCGCGACCGGATCGTAAACCAGCGTCGCCCAGAGGATGGTGAAGATCAGGAACGCGCGGAAACGGATACGCTCTACAAACGCGCCGCTGATAAGCGCGGGAGTGATGATCGCAAACATCATTTGATAGGCGACAAAGAGCAAATGCGGGATGGTTGCCGCGTAATCGGCATTGGGTTCCGCGCCGACCCCTGTGAGACCCAGGAAATTCAGCCCGCCAATCAGCCCGCTGTTGGTGGGTCCGAACGCCAGCGTGTAGCCGATCAAAATCCACTGAATGCTCATGATGCTCAAGGTAATCACGCTCAGATTGAGCGTCGAAAGCAAATTTTTCTTGCGAACCATGCCGCCGTAGAAAAAGGCAAGCGCCGGGGTCATGATCATGACCAGCGCCGTTGCCACCAGTACCCATGCGGTATCGCCAGTATCAATCGTCATTCTGGTGTCTCCTGTTTGCAAGAACGGGTCCGTCTTTAGCGGATATCACCAATCCCGCTGGCGCGAGTACCGCGCTGATCGGCGCGCGCCTGCGTTTTCGGCTGCAGGTGACAACCGCGCTCGCCGCGACGTTCCCGCCGCGCTGTCCGATTTAGCCAATTTGCAGTATAGGCGCGGTACGGAGAAGGGTCATCCGACAAACTGGCTAATCTTACGAGGCTGGTTTTGTCGGAAATGCTAGTACAGCGGCGCAGAATTGCCACGGCGGGCATCTACGAGGCGATGTTGTCACAACCTGACAATTTGCGAGCATTGAAACTGCAAGAAGTAGACGAAGCGATTCCGCTCTGGCTAACCAAGTTGCGCCAGCAGCTTTTGAAACGTGGACGACTGTTCGAGAAAGACGTAGCGCACCGGCACGACGACCGTCTGCGTGCCGCCGATGGCGCGCAAATGCTCGACCGATTCCAACAGATCGCGCGCGGCAATGATGATGGTAATGGTGAACCACACGCTGCCGGAGTCGCCATTGCCGCTAAAGATGGGCGCGACCGTGGGTCCCTGCAAGCCGCGCGTGAGCGGGTTGCTGGCGACTTTACGCGCGACTTCTTCGGCGGTTTCGCCGCGAATGTTCACCGTCACCTGATAGTAATCACGCCCTTGCAGCGCCGCGTCGATGGTTTCCAGCAGCGCGCGCGCCGTCTCGACCGCGACCGAGTTCGCGCGCAGCGATTCGACGTTGCCGATCAAACACGCCTGCGACTCGACAATCACGCCGTCGGCAATTGGCTTGAGGTGATTCTCGCGCAGCGTCGTGCCGGTCTGGGCAAGGTCGATGATGATGTCGGCGTAGCCAATCGTCGGCGCGGCTTCAATCGCGCCCTCGGCGTTGAGCAGGGTAAAGTGATGGATTCCCTGTTCGTGCAGGAACTGGCGTGTCAGGTTCGTATACGTGGTGGCGACGCGCAGATTGCGCCGCTTGTATTCGCGGAAATCGAGCGCCACGTCCACCAGGTCTGCCATGCTCTCCACGTCAACCCATGCTTCCGGTACGGCGACGAGCAGCTTGCAGTAGCCGTAGTGCAAGTCCTCGTGAATGACGATCAGATTGTCGTCGGGATGCTCGCGCACCACGTCCAGCCCGGTAATGCCAAGGTGCGCCGTGCCATCCGTGACCTTATAGAGTACGTCGTTTACGCGCTGGAACAGCACGTCGACGGCTGGCAGCGCGGGCATGGAGCCGGTGTACTGTCGGGGGTTTGGACGCTCGACGCGCAGCCCGCAGTCACGCAGAAAGTTCAACGTCGGTTCGGAGATCGCGCCTTTGCTGGGCAGCGCGAGCGTGACGCGCTGGCTCATGCTGTGCCTCGCTTCACCGCGCGCAGCAGCGCGTCGATCTGCTCAGGGGTATAGAGATCGTCCTGAATCGCCGCATTCCCATCGACAAGCGCCGTGAAGCCTATGTCGCCGCTCTGGCGCTGATCGAGCGGCAGCACGACCACACTTTCGCCGCGCGCGCGCAGCGACTTTGACCAGCGCAGCGCGGCATGTTCCGCACCGGCGGCGAACCACAGGGTGATCGCTTCGGAAGCCTGCTCGCGCTGATCCGGCAAGGCTCTGGAAAGCTGTTCCGGGTAAAAGACGAAGCCGACTGACGGCACATCTTCCTTGCCGCCGACGAGCGAGATCAGCTCGTCGTAGCGCCCGCCGCCCGCGAGATGCAGATCGTCGGCGTAAAACTCGAAGACGATTCCCGTATAGTAGTCCCAATGGCGGGCGAGGTCGGGCTGGATGCGAATGCGCTCGGCGGGGACGCCGCAGGCATCCAGCAGGTCGATGGTGCGCGACCACTCGTCCAGAATCGCTTGTGAGTCCGGGTCGTCGTCGGCAATGAACCGGCTGATAACGCGAAAGGCGTCTTCCGGGGCGTCATTGACCTGTCCCCAGTCGTGCAGGAAACCGATTGCCTTCACGACCTGATCGAATTCGGTCGCGCGCTGTCGCTTTTGCCGCAGCCGCCGCGCGATGTCCTCGCGCGTGCGCCCGCCCATCGTCGCGCTGCGCTGGGTCGCGTCGAGCACCGCGTCGAGCATAGGCGGCATGTCGGTATCATGATCCGAGTCGGTGATGAACTTAGTCTCGCTATCATTCGTCAGCCGACCGAGCATCAATGGATTCAGCCGTTCAAGCACGGCGGGCTTGCCCAGCGCGGGGTCTTTGAGCGCGGGGAGAGCGCCGAGCAAAAAGCGCTGCGTGCGCGGATCGAGGTTGAAACGGGCGAGCAGCCGCCGCATTAAGCCCACGTGACCCATCACCAACTGCCAGCCGTCGATACCAAGCCCGGCGATGCTCTGCGCCGCCATATTCACGATTTCAGCAGCGCCGAGCGCGCCGCCCAATCCGATCAACTCCGCGCCGAGACTGAAACGCTGATAGCTTGCCCCATGCTGTGCCGGGTCGTCCTCGAAGATGGGTCCGCTGAACTGCCAGCGCACGACCTCGCCGTCGTTGCCTCGATCGCGGATCGAGTGGCCGTCATGTACGCCGGTTGCATCGTGGAGGAAGGC
>CALMDI010000467.1 GCA_937864975.1 uncultured Chloroflexota bacterium
CGCGCCTGTGTGGCCGACAAACGCTACGTTCTCGCCCGGCTCAATCGACAGGCTGAAGTGGTCAAGGACGACTTCGCCACTGTTGTAACGAAACACCACATCCTCAAAGTCAATCCTGCCGCGCATACCGTCCGCCGGCTCGCCGTCGGTTTGAACCACGCTGTTCTCCGCGTCCACCAACGCGAAGATGCGCTCGGTGGCGCTCAACCCCTGCTGTAGCTGGCTCCAGAACGCCGACAGGTTGATGAACGGGAACAGGAAGCGATCCACGCCCTGCACAAACAGGTACCACGAGCCGACATTAATCACCCCACCGATGACCTGTAGGGCACCCAGATAGAGGATCGCGCCGATCATAAAGCCGCCGACCGCGTTGAGTACCGGGAACACGAGCGCCAGCACGAAACCACGCCGCAGGTTGATCCTGTAGGACTGTTCGTTAATTGCCGCGAACTCGTCGTAGATCATGGCTTCGCGGCGGAAATTCTTGGCGACACTGATGCCGGTCACGCTTTCCTGAATGTTGTCGTTCACCGCCGCCATCGCGCGCGACCCCTGCCGCGTGGCGACGCGCGCGAAGTGTCGAAAGACCAGCGCAATGCCGATCACAAGCGGGGCGAGCAGCAGCAGGATCAGGGTAAGCTGGACATCTCGCCGGAACAGCACGACGATTAATACGCCCACTTCGATGATCTGGCTGAAAATGTCGATGGTGATGAGCGAGACCTGATAAAACTCCTGCGTATCGCTGGTGATGCGGCTGACGACCTTGCCCGATTTTGTCTCGTCGTAGAAGGCGAGGTCACGCTCGACGGCGGCGGCGAAGGCATCCTTTCGCATCTGGCTAACCACACTGCCCATCACGCGCGTGCCAAGCCGGATACGCAGCCAGTAAAACACGTAAGACAGCACCCCCGTCACGATCAGCGCGCCGAACAGCAGCACCAGATCGTTCAGTTGGTCGCCCGCCTCTAAACGGTCGATGCCGACGGAGACAAAGATCGGAATGGACGACGCCATGACCGCGTCGACGAGGATTAATCCGAGCAGTCGCACCAGAAGCCGCCTGTGCGCGCGGAAATACTGCCCGATCCGCCGCACCAGCGCCCGGTCGCCATACTTGCGGTCGTACTTTTCTTCGTGCAAGCTGCCGAAAAAGCCCATGCCTGAAACTCCTTAGCGCCGCGGGTTCGCCGTCGTCGGCTCGGCGGATTTCGGCGCGGAACTACCTTCGTAGCGGGCGAAGATGCGCCGGTACGCTTCGGACGATTCGAGCAGCTCCTCGTGCTTGCCCTGCGCCACCACGCGCCCTTTCTTCAACACGACGATATGATCCGCCCAGCGAATTTGCGACAGGCGGTGCGTGATCAGAAGCGTGGTGCGCCCGCGGGACGCCGTCCAGATGGCGCGCTGAATGTGGTCTTCGGTCGCGCTGTCGATGGCGCTCGTGCTGTCGTCCAGCACCAGAATCGGCGGGTCGGTGAGAAAGGCGCGGGCAATCGCGAGGCGCTGGCGCTGCCCGCCGCTCAGCGTGACGCCGCGCTGACCGATCACCGTGTCGTAGCCGTCGGGAAAGCTCATGATGAACTCGTGCGCCTGCGCCTTCTTTGCCGCTTCTTCGACGCCTTCCTGAGTCGCGTCCATCTTGCCGAAGCGTATGTTGTCGCGGATGGTGCGGCTGAACAGGAAAATATCCTGTTCGATTACGCTGATCTGCGAGCGCAGCGCCGACAGTTTCCAGTCGCGCACGTCGACGCCATCGACCTTGACGCTGCCCGCGTTGACGTCGTAAATGCGATTCAGCAGCTTCATAACCGTCGTCTTGCCGGAACCGGTCTGCCCGACAATGGCGACGGTTTGCCCCGGCTGAACGCTGAAGGTCACGTCGTGCAGCACTTCCTGTCTCTCGACATATCCAAAATCGACGTGCTCGAACTCGACGGCTCCCTTCATAGGCGCGTCGTAGCCCTGAACATTCTGGTCGAGGTCGGTTTCGGCGGTGATGATATTCAGGATGCGCCTGGCGCTGGCATAGCCGAGCGTCAACTGAGAGAAGGCGCGAATTGAGCTAAAGACCGGGAAGCCGAACAGTGAAATTTGCCCGGTATACGCCACGATCTGCCCGATCTCAATCACGCCCTGTCTGTACAGAATGGCGGAGTGTAGAAAACCGAGGGTGTAGGCGAGACCGAGCAGCAGGACAGGCAGGTAACGCGCTTCGAGGTTGCCCTGATGCACAACCGCGTCGCGCACCTGATCGGCAATCGTGTTGAAGCGCCGAATCTCCCGTCCTTCCTGCGCGCCTGCCTTGACAACCTGCAAGCCGTCGAGCGTTTCGGCAAGCTGCGCGTTCATGCGCCCAAAGCTTCCACGCACTTCCTGCGCGGCGGGGTTGAGCGCGCGAATGTAGCGATACTGGACGATGGCATACAGAATCACGAAGATCAGCGGGGTGAGGATCAGGCTCGGATGGATAATCAGCGGCGCGGCGAACACCGGCAGGATCAAAAACATGCTCGACCCGATGAGCAGGTTCATCCCCGGATTCATCATCAGATTCATTTCGCGCACGTCATTGGTAACGCGCGCCATAATTTCGCCGACCGGCTGGAAATCGTGGAACGTCATGCTCTTGCCGAGCAGGCTGGCGTAAAGCTCGTCGCGCACGTCGCGCTCGATGCGCTGCGCGAAAATTTCCGCCGAGAAGTTGCGCGTTAGCTGCAAGCTGGCGCGCAGGGTCTGCGAGACAATGACCGCGATTACCATCGTCGTGACCACCTGCATGTCCTGATTTTCCTGAATCGCCGTGAACGCCAGCCCGATGTAATAGGGCATGACGGATGCCAGCGCGGCGTTGCTGAACGCGCCAAAGCCCATCAATACCGCGAAAATGGGCTGACGGCGAATGTGCGCGAATATAAACCGAACCGGGCTGCGATGATCGGTTTTATACGTGCGACGCGCGACAAATTCGGAGGTCATGAGAACCTTTAAAGGCTGAAAGCGACGACTTTATGTTAATGGAATTCGTTGAGTCTGGATAAGACCATAATGGGGCTAAGCGGCTCTAAAGAGAACCCGCCGGAGCGCGACGCCGTGCAGGCAACGATGATTGCCACCTCGTCTAGGGTATCCAAGCGACCAACCAATGTCAACCGTCCATGAGGACAGGGATAGGGCTATAGCAGAGCTGTCCTTACACCTTATTCCCCCATCCCCCACCCTCGCGCGGGGTTCCCGCCTTTGGTGGGAACTTCAGTCGAGCCTCTGGCTCGACCCCCTAAGCGCCCACAAGGAGGGAAGGGAGCCAGAAAAGTCTTCAGAAGCCCCTCCCTCTTTATGGGGGAGGGGTTTGGGGTGGGGGTTACGGACTTTGCAACCGTCCATGAGGACAGGCGCGCTCCGGCTGTGTTAAACTCGTGGCGAAAGCGTGCTCCGCGTTTTGACAGGAACCAAGCTCGACCAGGGAGAGTCGTTGTGAAGCCTACCGTCTTTGTCGCCCGCCGCATCCCCGACGCGGGATTAAAGATCATCGAGCCTGTCTGCGAGATGCAGGTCTGGGAAAACAGTCTGCCACCGCCTTACGAGAATTTGACGGCGCGCGTCAAAGGCGTCGACGGGATCCTGAGTCTGCTGACCGACCGGATCGACGGCGCGCTGATGGACGCCGCCGGAGCGCAGTTGAAGATCATCAGCCAGTACGCCGTGGGTTACGACAATATCGACGTGGCGGCAGCGCGCGAGCGCGGAATTGCCATCGGGCATACGCCGGGCGTGCTGACCGAAGCGACCGCCGATCTCGCCTTTGCGCTGCTGATGGCGGCGGCGCGCCGGATTCAGGAAGGCGTCGAATACATTCGCGCGGGTCACTGGAAAACATGGGAACCCACCACGCTGCTCGGCGCGGATATTACGGGCGCGACCCTCGGCATTGTCGGGCTTGGGCGAATCGGCAAGGCAGTCGCCCGGCGAGCCGGCGGCTTCGACATGCGTATCCTCGCCCACAGCCCCAGCGCGACGGCGGAAACTGCCGCCGAAGCGGGCGTGACGCTGGTCGATCTGGACAGGCTGCTGCGCGAGTCGGATTTCGTCTCGCTGCACGTTCCGCTGAACGCCCGCACGCGCCACCTCATCAACCGCGATACGCTGCGAAAGATGAAGCCGACCGCTATTCTCATCAACACCACGCGCGGTCCGGTAGTCGATCAACAGGCATTGTACGACGCGCTTTCCAGCGGCGTGATCGGCGCGGCGGCGCTCGACGTGACCGACCCGGAGCCGATGTCGCCCGACGACCCGCTGCTCCGGCTTCCGAACGCGCTGATTGTGCCGCACGTCGGGAGTGCCACGATCAAAACCCGCGACCGCATGGCGGTGATGGCGGCGGAAAATCTGGTCGCGGGCGTCACGGGCAAGCCGCTGCCGCACCCGGTTCCCTCCAAGTGATACGGAAACCAGGTTGAGCCGCGACAACGCCATAAAACGCGCGCCTCGCTGGGGCATCTCCGCCCTCTGGGTGGGCGTTGCCCTGCTGCTGCTCATCTGGATCACGCGCATCGTCGACATTGCCCGCTTCCCGTTCTTCCTGGACGAAGGGCTGCACGTCTATTTCAGCGAGGTCACGCTCCAGCAGCACCCGTTCGTCTACGCGAACCGCTATTACGTGCTGTCGTTGTGGTGGTGGAGCCTGCTCGGCGTGCCGTGGGAAGCGCCGCTGTGGCTGGCGCGCGTCGTCACCGTGCTGGCAGTCCTACCCGGCGTCGCCGCGCTGATCGCCATCGGTCGGCAGACTGGGGGGGCGTGGGGCGCGCTGCTCGGCGGCTTGCTTTACCTGTTCAGCACCTATCATTTCTTCTTTGACCGGCTGGCGATGGCAGACCCGATTTCGGCGTCGGCGGCGCTGGTCGCGGTCGCCGCGGGCTACCGGCTGGCGCGGCGCGTCCACCGGACGGACGCCATGCTCATGGGCGTCGCCGCCTTTCTCGCCGCGGGCGCGAAGCTGTCGGCGCTGCCCTTTCTCGGCATTCCGGTCGCGGCGGCGCTGGCGCTGTACCCGCCCGGCAGGGCGTCGCTCCGGCAGCGGGCGCGCTGGCTGGCGGTGGCGCTGGCGACCGAAGGCATTTTGTTCGGCGGGTTCGTCATCATGCTCATTGTTGCCCGGCGCAACCCGTTCGCCAACGCCGCGAATCACGTCGGATTGAGCGATGGCGGCATCGGGGACGTGCTGGCGCGCATCCCGCGCAGCGCGGGCACCATGCTGGAAAATTTGCAGGGCTTCGTGGGAACAGTTGGCTTGCTCGTGCTGGCGCTGGCGCTGGTGGCGCTGCTCGTGCGGCGGCGCTTCTATCTGCTGCTGTGCCTGATCGCGCCGACGGTGGTGTTTCTGCTCAGTGACATGCAGGGGTCGCGTTACTACGCCGCGCCGATGGGCGTCCTGCTGGCGTGTCTTGCCGTCGCCGCTGCCGACCTCACGCGGCATCAGGGTCAAGTCACGAAAGCCATCGTGCTGGCGGTGGTAGCGGTGTGGGCGCTGCTGGCGTGGCTCCCGTTTGCGCGCCAGATGAACAGCGCGTCCAGCGCGATTGGGCTGCCGGAACGCGATCACCGCGAATACGTGGCAAGCGACGCTTCCGGTTTCG
>CALMDI010000468.1 GCA_937864975.1 uncultured Chloroflexota bacterium
CGTGCTGACGGTTCGGCTGGGCGACGTTTACGGACCCGGCGAGACGCGCGGCACGACCCGCCCACGGCTCTGCGCCATCGGTCAGATGATCGGCGACGCGCTGACTCGCGGTGAGATCGTCGTTCCCGCGTCCCGACCGGTGCGCGATTGGACGTATGCGCCCGATATTGGACGCGCTATTCTTGCGCTGCTGCGCGCGCCTAAATTGACTCATGCCCTGTACAACGTCACGTCGGCACAGGTGATTTCTCTCCACGAGATCGCACGCCATTTGCAGGCGCTCCTGCCCGGCGTGACGATCACGCAGGCGGAATCGGATGCGCCGCCGTCGAAACGGCTGGGAACGCTTGGCAGCGACCGCTTGCGACAGGAGACGCAGTTTGAGGAGTGGACTCCCTTGACGACGGGACTGGAACAGACGATTCAATGGCAGCGCGAGCATCTGGAGACGGCACGATGACGCTGCGCCTGGTGCTGGCGGGCTTAGGCGTGCGCGGTCGCTACTGGGCGGAGGTCGTCAATCGCTCGCCGCGCGCCGAGATCATCGCCTATGCTGATCCAAACCCGGCGGCGCTGGCGGCAGCCTGCCACCGTTTCGGTGAGCGTCCGACCTTCGGCAGCGCCGAGGCGGCGCTGGCAGCCATTTCAGACGCGAACGCCCTGATTCTTGCCAATCCCCCGGTCGGGCGCGAGTCGCAGGTGCGCGCCGCCGCCGACCGCGGTATTCCGATGCTGGTTGAAAAGCCGCTCGCGCTCGACCTGAACGACGCCGCGCTGCTGGTCAACATTGCCGAGCGCGCGTGCGTCCCGCTCATGGTCGGGCTGAACTTTCGCTATCTGGGCGTGACGATTGCCACGCTCAAGCTGCTCGCGGAAGGGGTCGTCGGCACGCCCCCGTTCGCGCGCTTCACCTACGAGCGCTACCGCGACGGCAACCGTCCCGATTTGAACAAATACCCGCTGACAATGGATCAGCCGATGCTGTGGGAACAGTCGATCCATCACTTCGACCTGCTGCGTTACGTTTACGGGCAGGAGCCGGTGAGTGTCTATGCCCGCACGTGGAACCCGGCGTGGAGCATGTACGAAAGCGATGCCAACGTCGCCGCGTTGTTCACCTTCGGCGGCGGTCTCGAAGCAAATTATCAGGGGACGTGGCAGAGCGCGTGGGCGGAACCGCATTTTGAATGGCGCACGGACTGTACCGGCGGCGTCATCAGCCAGCGGCACCAGTTCGGAGAGCTTCGCTATGCGCGGCGCGACGATCCGGCGCTCACGCCGGTTGATCTGCCGCCGCACGAGCAGTGGATTACCGAGACCACCGGCTTATTCAATGCCTTCGCGGATACGATCCTGGACGACAAGCCGCTTCAGTGCAGCGGGCGCGACCACCTGATGTCGCTGGCGATGGTCCAGGCATGTGCCGTCTCCAGCCGCGAACGCCGCGCCGTGACGATTGAGGACGTGCTGCCGCAGCGCGCTCGCGCCGGGACGTCCGAAATCCATTAGCGTAAATTGCCAATTCGTCCGACCGAAGTTTTGGTCGAGGAAACCAGACGCAACGTGAATGCCAGCGCCGATGATTAGGGATAAGGAGGTGATGAACGGTACGGAAGCCACAGATCATCGCCCATGTAACCGAGGTCAAAGTTATCAAAGGAGTTTTGACGTGAACGTAAGACATTTGGCGAAGTTTCTCTGCCTCGCCGTGCTGATGCTGAGCCTCCTGCCGCTCGTCGTCAGCGCGCAAACCCCCGACGAGAACACGCTCGTCATCGCTCAGACGGTGGATGCGGGCGCGCTGGAACCGGCGCTGGTCAACTCGCGCGCCGAAGCGAACATCTTCAATCACCTGTTCGCTACCCTGTACGAAATTTCCGACGACGGGACGCTTCAACCTTACCTGGCGAATTCGTACAGCATCTCGGAAGACGGCACCGAGTGGACGTTTACCCTCAACGAAGGGCTGACCTGCGATGACGGCGAACCGCTGACCGCCGAGGACGTGGTCTACTCGTTCCAGCGCGCGGGAGACCCTGCCAACGCCTTCACCGGAAACACT
>CALMDI010000469.1 GCA_937864975.1 uncultured Chloroflexota bacterium
GTTCAGCGCCAGCCCGACCATCATGGCGTATTCGACCGCCTGCCGATTGATGACCGGCAGCGTGCCCGGCAAGCCGAGCGAGACAGGATCGACGGCGGTATTCGGCGGCGCTTCGACGCTGTCCACGACCGGACAACTGCTGAACATTTTGCTGTGCGTCAACAACTCGGCGTGGATTTCCAAGCCGATAATCGGTTTCCAATCGCTCATCCGGGAACCTTTAATGCTGAGGTTGGCAGGCTGCGCGCCGACGATTTTACCACAAGCGGCGCGCGAGAGACTGCAAGTCGAGGGGAAGGGGAGTGGTGAACAGAGAGATTATGGCGTCGTAGGGGCGACCGGCTCGGTCGCCCGTTTTGGGAATTTATCGAATGCTCAACACCTCGCAATTCTGCGCTCAGGCGAAGCGACGAACAGTGAAACTGGCTTAGGAATACTCGCCGCTAGGGGCGATGGAAAGTGCCACCGGTACCCGACAGTGCCGTCATGGGGGAAACGCTCGCGAGCGGCAGGCGCACGCGGAAGGTGCTCCCCTGTCCCGGTACGCTGTCTACCGTGATCTCGCCGCCGTGAAGCTCGACAATCTGCTGGGTGATGCTCAAGCCAAGCCCGGTGCCTTCAATCGTGCCGCCGACACGGTAGAACGGCTGGAAAATGTAAGGTAAGTGCATATCGTCAATGCCAATGCCGGTGTCTTCGACCGCGATGATCGCGGATTGATCGCCCGACTCGGCGTCCCATGCGGGCATCACGTCGATGGTCACATTACCGCCTGCCGGCGTGTAATTGATGGCGTTGGTGACCAGATTGGTCACAACCTGGACGATCCGCTCCGGGTCAGCAAAAATACGGAGCGGATCGGCGGGCAGATGACAGACGAGGGTCAGGTTTTTGCGCTCGGCTTCCGGCTGCTGAACCCGCACGACGTCGCGCACCAGGGGCTGCAAGATCACGTTGCGCCGCTGGATCGAGATAGTTCCGCGATCAAACCGGGACATGTCGAGCAGGTCTTCCACCAGCCGTCGCATTCGCTCGGTGACGTCTTCCAGAATTTGCCAGTGATCCTCCATCCGCTCCGGCTGCTGCCGCATGAGATAGAGGCGTGTCTTGAGATTCGTGATCGGCGTGCGAAGCTCGTGCGAGGCATACGCGACGAACTGCGCCTTCTGCCGCTCCAACACCTTTTCCTGGCTCACGTCCCGCACGACCGTGACCGCGCCGACCACGTCGCCGTCCGAATTCAGGACGTGCGTGCAGGTCAGGTGCGCGTCGAACTCCGTGCCATCCTTGCGGCGGAAGCGAAGCTCGCGTTTGTGGACGCTGCCGACGCCTTCGTACAGCGAATGAACCATCTGTTGCAGTTCGTCCGAACTCATCGACTGGCTGCGAAGCGGCTCCAGAAAGCCCTTCCACTCGTCGATGCGATAGCCGGTCAACTCGGTCAGAGCGCGGTTGATGTAGCGAACGCTCAGCTTTTCGTCGTAAATGACGCCTTCACTCATCGTGTCGAGGATGGTCTGAAGCTGCGCGCGTTCCTGTTCAAGCTCGGCGGTGCGCTCCTCGACCCGGCGCTCCAGGTCTTCCGCCTGCTGCCGCAGCGCGTCGTACAGGTCGGCATTGCGGATCGCGGCTGCCGCCTGGTTGGCAAACGACTGAATCGGCTCGGCGTCGGCGTCACAAAAGCGATTCGGCACGTTGCTGTCGAGATTGAGGAAGCCGATGACCTCGCCGTTCACCCGAATCGGCGCGCTAATCTGCGAGCGAATCCACTCGGTGCCGGGCAGTTCCACCCAGTCGGGATAGGCGCTCACGTCCGGCACGACGCGCGGCTGACCTGTTTCGACCATCCAGCGCATGTTGGGCGTGGTTGCGACCGGCAGCCTCAACGCGAGCCTCGCGCAATGGCTCATCGGCGCGGGGCTCGCCGCGCCATCGTATGTCGCGGCGCAAGGTACTGCGCTCCAGCGCGCGGGCCGGGTCCGCTTGCGCAGAGACGGCAACGAAATATGGGTAGGCGGGCAGGTGGTGGAGGTCGTTGCCGGCGAGTTGATTTTATAGAGTGGCGCGCCAAAGTGCGCGCACGTGGAGCGTTAAAAAGGGAGCCAATGAAGTTAAGCAATAACACAATCCTTATCACTGGAGGCGGATCGGGAATTGGCCTGGCGTTGGCAAAGGCGTTCGCCCGGCACGGCGGGAACACCGTCGTGGTTTGCGGGCGTAACGCGCAGAAGCTGGAGGCGGCGCGCGCGGAAAATCCTGCTATCTTCACGCTTCCGTGCGACATCGCGAGCGAACAAGATCAGCAACGCTTGACCGAGGCCATCGCACGCGCGTATCCGAA